>JBDTNA010000001.1:0-49564 GCA_039933985.1 Gemmatimonadales bacterium
CATTTCAGCCTCAGCGCGCTCCTTTTCCCTCAGAGACGGGCATTCCGCGCGTCGATTACACAGCAACCGACGGGCAAAAGCTTTTCGCGTACATCATCGGAGATCCGTCTCGGACGCCGGGACTTCTGATCGCCTTTCATGGAAATGCCGACCTTGCTATCCGACAGGTCGACTGGGCAAAAGAAGTCGTTCGTCGTACCGGCATTGTGGTGATGGTTGTCGAGTATCGCGGATACATGGGGCTCGAAGGCAAGCCTACATATGAGAGCTCACGTCTCGATGCCGAGGCAGCATACCGGTTTGCAACCGATAGCCTGCAGGTTCTGCCGCGTAACATCGCATTCTTCGGACATTCGCTCGGAACTGCTATCGCGACTGAGCTGGCCGTACGTCACGAGCCCGCTGCACTCGTTCTTCAGTCGCCATTTACATCCGCGCGTGAAATGTCCGGGATTATCATCGGCCGACGGCCCGCTGATCTTACATGGAACATTGTTTCGCGGCTTCACTTCGATACCCAGACAAACGTTGGATCCTTGAACACGCCTGTGTCGGTCGCTCACGGAAATGATGACCGGCTTATTCCATCTCGAATGGGTCAGAGCGTATTTGACGCCGCCAAGGTCAAGGGTGGCTGGCTGCTCGTTCGCGGCGGATCGCACAACGACGTTGAGCAGCGAGGTGGCGAGGCTTATTGGAGCTGGCTTGTCGGCGCACTCGAGCCGCTCCACGACAAGGCAGAAGTTCGATAAAACAGAAAGGCCCGGAGATAATCCGGGCCTTTCTGCAATCGGTAGTTCAGAAAATCACGGCGAAATCGGCTGGCCGAAGAAGTCGCGAACCTGAATCGGACCTGCGTTCACCGCCTTGAGGCCGGCTTCGATGCTCTTCCTGTCTCCCACAATGACAATTGCGAGGTTCGCGGGATCTATGTACTGCTTCGCAACCCTTTGCACGTCTGCCTGTGTGATGTTCTCGATATTCGACACGTATCCGTTGTAGTAGTCGAGAGGCAACCCGTAGAGCGCAACTGGAACCAGCTGGCCAGCAATCTGCTGAGTCGTTTCGAAATCGCTCGGCATTCCCAGCTGCAGGTATCTCTTTGCCTTGTTGAGCTCGACCGACGGAACCGTATCGCGGATTGCGTTGAGCTCCTTCATGAATTCAACGAGACCCGAGTCCGTCTTTGCTGCGACGACTTCTGCAGACGCTGTAAACGGGCCGGCTGACTGACGCATGTCGAAACGCGAGCGCGCTCCGTAGGTGTAGCCGTGCGTCTCACGCAGATTCTGCATGAGTCTGCTCGTAAATGAGCCACCAAGAATGGTGTTCATCACGTTGAGCGCGAAATAATCCCTGGTCGACCGCGGAACGCCGATTGACCCGATGCGAAAGGAAGATTGCGCTGCGCCAGGCTTGTCTATCAGGTACACCGTTGTCGTCGCGGCCTTTGGAGCGCTGCCGAACGAGAATGGCGTGACGTTGCCACGCTGCCAGCCGCCAAAGAGAGCGCTGATTTTTTGTTCAACCTGCGCCGGTGTTACATCGCCTACCACAATGAGCGTGGCGTTGTTCGGTACGAAGTTCGTCCGGTAGAACGACTGAAGGTCTGCCGTCGTCATTCCCGAGACCGATGCTTCGTTTCCGATCAGGTTGTGCCCATATGGATGCTGCGATCCATACAGAATCGACGCATAGGCCTGATCGGCGATTGCGGTCGGACGATCCTTCAGCTGAACGAGATTGGTCAGTCTGTTCTTCTTTACCCTCTCAAAATCCTCGGCCGGGAACGAGGGACGGAGCGTAACATCGGCAAACAGTGCCAGTGCACTGTCGAGCTGCGAAGTCGGTGTGTGAAGACTCAGCGTCGTCGCATCCCAACTGCTGTTCGCTCCTAGGTTGATTCCGAGAAATGCAAGCTGGTCGGAGATCTGAAGACTGTTTCGCGTTGTCGTGCCTTCGGTAAGCATCGACGCCGTGAGGTTTGCAATTCCGCCCTTCGCTGCGGGATCGGTAGTTCCACCGCTTCCGACAACCAGAACGAAGTCGGCGAGTGGCAGCTCATGCTGCTCGACAATCATCAGCTTGAGCCCATTGGACAGCTGACGCGTTACAATCGGCGGCAGAGCAACCTTCGGTGGCGGGCCAAGCGTCGGAACCTTGGTGCGATCGAGCGTTCCTTGAGCCGTGCTCACAGCGGGTACGAGCAGAAGCGCCGCCAGCGCCATTCCGGTTTTCATGCGCTGCGTTCTCATTCGCCACCTCCGTTTGCCTTCAGACTCATTTCAAGCTTTCCCTCGGGTACCACGGTGAGGACAACCTTGTGTCCGCCGAGGTAGGTTTTTGCAACGCGCTGTACGTCAGCCGGTGTGACTGCGTCGTAGCGCGCGGCATCCTGCTGCACATAGTCGGCATTGCCGGCCATGTAGTTGTAACTGCCAAGGGTGCCCGCTTTACCGAGCACGCTGGAAAGACGGTTGAGGAAGTTCGAGCGGATGGAGTTCTGCACGCGCTTTAACTCACGATCGCTGATCGGCTCGTTCATGACTTTGTCGAGCTCTTCCTTGAGCACCTTATCTATCGCGATGAGACTCTGACCCGGCTTCGGGGTGATGTCTATCTCGAAACGCCCCGCGAGCTTACTCGACTGCTGCGATGCAAAAACGTTTTGCGCCACCTGCATGTCGTAGACAAGCCTCTTGTACAAGCGTGAGTTCTTGCCGCTTGCCAGGACTGCTGAGAGAACGTCCAGAGCTGCATCGTCCTTGTCATAGATCTTCACTGTCGGCCAGTCGTAGAACGCTCTTGGCAGCTGAACCTTGTCCTCGAGGACCATGAACGTGTCCTTCGCGAGCTTCACGGGAGCGACGTTAGGCCTTGCCGGCATTGCTGGTCCGCGCGGAATCGCGCCGAAATAGAGCTGCACCAGCCGTTTTGCTTCTGCGGGCACAAAATCACCGGCGATGATGAGCGTCGCATTGTTCGGCGCGTAGTACGTCTTGAAGAAATTGCTGACGTCTCCTACCGAGGCGGCCCCGAGATCGGCCATCGATCCGATGACAGACCACGAATAGGGATGTCCCTTCGGATAGAGCGCCGCGAGGATCATCTCGTCGCCGCGTCCATAGGGAACGTTGTCCACACGCTCACGACGTTCGTTCTTCACGACTTCGCGCTGAAGATCGAGCTTGGCCTTGTCCATCGTCGGCAACAGGAATCCCATTCGATCTGCGTCGAGCCAGAGAGCGAGCGGAAGCGCATTCGACGGAAGGCTTTCGTAGTAGTCCGTACGGTCTTCTGTCGTCGAGCCGTTATTGTCGGCGCCTGCCGCTTCGAGCTCCTTGTCGAACAGGCCGACCGGCACGTTCTGCGACCCCATGAACATGATGTGCTCGAAAAGGTGCGCGAAGCCGGTGCGGCCTGGCTTCTCATCCCCTGAGCCCACCTTGTACCAGGTGTAGACAGTGATGATCGGGGTCGAATGATCCTCGTGGAGGATTACCTCGAGCCCGTTCGGAAGGGTGTACTTGTCGAACTTGATCTTCGGCACTGCCTGCGCGTTCGCAGACACAGCCGCTACGCCGGCAATTAAGTAACTAATCGCTACTAATAGTCCTCGTCTCACTTTTTCCTCTCGAATAGAAATGCCAATGGTGCCTTTATCGATTCGCCCAGCATGTACCGCCACCGCTTTTCCCGATTAGGCGAGATCGGGCTGGTTCGTGTGGGAGACGTGTACGTCGTAAGACCGAACCGCCTCCCCGTTATTGACAACCGAAGCATGTGAAATGGATCGCTCACAAGTATCACTGAAGTGATACCCCTGGTCCCAAGAGTGTCCGCCACAGCAAGCATCGACTCCCGGGTTGTTCTTCCCTTCGTTTCCAGGAGGATCGCACTATCCGGTACACCGTGTTTCCTTGCGTAGCTCCGTCCAACTTCGGCTTCGCTTGTGGTATCACCATAGGCCTGCCCGCCGGTGAAAACGATCACTTTTCCCAACCGGCGGTTCCACAGGTCGATTGCGTGGTCGAGCCGAGCTCTCAGCACTGGTGACGGCTTTCCGTCGTACTGTGCCGCGCCAAGAACCACGATAGACCCAGCCGGTTGTGCCTGATCGATCGAGCTCCACACGACGACCGCCGCCATCCACCCCGCCCAGAACACAAGGGTGCCGAGGAAGGCACTCACGATGATTCGTCCAATTGCCTTCACAACCCGGAGCATCCCCTGAAAATACTTAGAACGAAACCCGGGTGTGTGGTTCCGGACAGGCTACGGTGTACCCCTTTGAGGCAAGGCTCGTGCGGTACTCATCCTGAACGTCACGTTCGCCATGTACGAGCCACACAGGCCCGAGGCGCGGTGAAGACGCTTTCACCTTGCCGAGCCACGCCGTCAGTTCGGTGCGGTCCGCATGCGCACTGTACCCGTTGATCACTTCCACCTGCGCTCGCAGTGGAATCTCATCGCCAAATATCTTGATGACCGGTGATCGCTCAACGATCCGGCGCCCCAGCGTATGCTCCGCCTGGAAGCCTACAATTAGAATCGTATTCCGCGGATCACTCGCTCCATTCGCGAGATGATGAAGAATCCGACCGGCCTCCATCATCCCTGATGCCGCGATAACGACCATCGGGCCTTTTGCGCTGTTGATCGCCTTCGACTCTTCAACATCGCGAGTGAAGTGCAGGAGCGGGAAGTCGAATATCTCCTTGACCCGTTTGACCATCTCTTCTGACTGGTCGTACGTCTCCGGGTGCAGCTGGAACACGGTGGTCGTATCGATCGCCAGCGGGCTGTCTACATAGACAGGAATCGCGGGAATTGCCCCTTCGCGCAGAAGCGAGTGAAGACTGTAGAGCATTTCCTGCGTGCGGCCCACCGCAAAGGCTGGTATCAGAATTCGGCCGCCGCGCGCTGCTGTCGTTCGAATTACCTCGGCGAGATGTGCTCGCGCGCCGTCAATCGATTCATGATCACGGTTGCCGTACGTTGACTCCATGATCACCGCATCTGCATCGGGAGGCGGAACCGGATCGCGAATGATCGCCAGTCCTGACCGTCCGACATCACCCGAGAAAACAAGCCTCTTCGTCACGCCCCCTTCGGTGCAGTCGAGGATGACCGATGCCGAGCCAAGTATGTGTCCGGCGTCGACGTAAGTACCAATCACCCCGGGAACGACATCGAATGGTTTATTGTAGGGAACTCCAACCATCAGCTCCATGGTACGGACCGCATGCCGCATTCCGTACAGGGGCTCAACGAATTCCTTGTGCCTTTTCGCAAGGAACTCCGCGTCCTTCTCCTGGATATGTGCCGAGTCGGCGAGCATTACCGCGCAGAGGTCGCGAGTGGCGGCGGTTGACCAGATCGTTTTGCTGTATCCGTTCGCTATCAGAAACGGAAGCCGGCCCGAATGGTCTATGTGAGCATGTGAAAGCACCACCGCATCGAGCTCCGCAATCGGAAGCGGAAGAGCCCTGTTCTTCTCGGCCGATTCACTCCGTTTTCCCTGAAACATCCCGCAATCCAGAGCAACCGTGTGTCCGTTGACGTGGAGCAGGTGGCATGAGCCCGTGACTTCACGGGCCGCGCCTATGAATGTGATTTCCAATTTTGATTAGCCCTCGGCTACTGCGCTTCGCGAGAAAAGGATCGTCAGGCGTTGTTCATCCTGAGACATGAGCGCCGGCTCCCACCCACCGCGGCTCCGTTCGTTGAGGAGATCGGTCAGAGTGTCTTCATCTTCGCGTGTGTGTCTCGTGAGCTTGACCACGACGGCCTGATATTCTTTCATGCAGACGGGAAGCGAAGATATGTTTCGGCGGGCATTCGTATCTTCAGGTGGTAATTACAGCGCGATTCACAGTGGGTGAAACCTGAAAAATGATTGAACAGACAGCTGAATTTCCGACGCTGACAATTATCCGGCATCCTCTCGTTCAGCACAAGCTGACCATACTGCGCGATCGCGAGACTCCGACGAAGATTTTCAAGGAGCTCGTTGACGAGATTGCAATGCTCATGGCCTACGAAGCCACGATCGATCTAACGGTCGAGCCAATGGACGTTCAAACGCCGCTCGAGCCGACCGTTGGAAGACACATAAGCGGCAAGAAGCTCACCCTGGTCCCCATCCTTCGCGCCGGACTTGGCATGGTCGAAGGAATTCTGCGCCTGGTTCCCGCTGCACGGGTTGGACACATCGGACTCTACAGAGATCACGAAACGCTTCAGCCGGTTGATTACTACTTCAAGATCCCGGGCGATGTGGCTGAACGTGATTTCTTTGTGCTCGATCCAATGCTCGCGACTGGAGGCAGCGCCGCTGCGGCCGTTGACTCACTGAAGCGGGCGGGAGCGACTCGTATCCGTTTTCTCTGCCTGGTTGCGGCACCCGATGGAGTCAGGCGTCTCTCTCAGGCGCATCCCGACGTGCAGATCTATTGTGCTGCTCTCGACCGAGAGCTGAATGATCAGGGGTACATTCTTCCCGGTCTGGGAGACGCAGGCGACAGATTGTTCGGCACTCGCTAGCGCGCCACTCCGTTCCTACCCGAACCACTCCTGCGGATCGGTACGCTGCTGTTCTGCGGCCGCAACAACCCAGTGCTGTGAGTTGTCGTCCATGATTTCATCAGAAACTCGATCAAACCAGTCAGATGATTGGCGCAGATCGCCAATTCGTCTCCAGAGCTCTCCGACCAGATAGGTAAGTACGCCGCGTTCGTCGGCTGGCACTCCGTCATACTTGCTCAGCGCGCGCTCGAACATCCACGCTGCATGCCGCCGGAAGTACCGCTCTGCTTCGGTATCGCCTTCATCCACGCAGCACCACGCGGCCCGCAGAAGAAGATCCGCGATATTCCGTTCATCGACTCCTTGCCATTCGGCAACCTTTGCCGCGGCCTCGTATTTCCCCGATCCGGTCGAGGCAAGCGAGACGCATGGGGCAAGCTCATTGAGAACGTGCTCCTTCAGAAGCGGACTGACTTCTGCTTCGTGATTGAAGTCCCGTTCACCGCCTGAGTAGCCACACTCGCTACACATGTGAATGAGATAGGCCAGCGGCTGAGTACCTGCAGCTCGCTCGTGGAAGTCCGTGCGCTTTCCTCCGAAGGCGTTGGTAGTGACTACCGCCTGCGAATGAAAGCTGTTTCCGCAGATTGGACAACTGAGCTCGATCTGGCGCAACGTCGTCATGGTACCCTCTGTAACGACTCCCGGATTTCAAGGAGAGGGAATTTTTGTGCCATGATTTTTTTTGATGAGCGGGATTATCGCTCTTGTTGGAAATTTCTGGCCAGCGTATTTTCTCGCATCCGATGAGCGCGCCGCGCTCCACTTCCTACCGTGAACCTGGTTGTTGATGCTGATCAACCTGCTGCCCGATTTCTTCGCAGTCCTGAACAGCACCGATCGCATCGCGGCATATGGCCGCTACTTCGACAACCACCGCAGTCTCCTTGAAGCCTACTGGGCGAATTACGTAGTCGAGCCTGATAGCCCGCATTTTTCCGAAGTTGTGAAATCTGCTGCGCTGGCCGGCCGCACTGATCTAAGAACGATGCTCGAGAGAATGGACGTCGTCAGTCTCGCGAGAAACGCCGAGGACCAGTGCCGCTCACTGCTGGAAATAGATTCGGACGTCGACGTGGTGCTCATGGTGGGAGTCGGCGCCGCGAATGCTGGCGAGCTTGTCGTGAACGGCCGCGCTGTAGCCTTCGTCTGTCTCGAGCACTTCACCAGCGTCGCAAATCCTGAGACACGCGGGCTTGGCCTCGACCCGGAATTGATTCCACTGTGGCTGTCACATGAGATCGCTCACGGTGTCCGCTATACCTCGCCAGCGAGCAGAAGCGAGATGCGTACGATCATCGACGAGAACAACGGCTACTACTCGTACTGGGAGACTGGAAAGCGGACGTCACTCCGCGAGCTTCTGATCAACGAGGGAATCGCAGTACAGGTCTCGCGAATGATCAGCCCGGGACATGCGTCCTGGGAGTACTACGGCTATGATCGGCGCGAGTATGCTCGCATCCGCGAGATGGGTCCGGTAGTGGCGCGGTCTCTGATCGGCAGCTTCGAGAAAACCGGCCTGGGCCTGCGGCTCAAGTATCTCTCCGATGGAATGAGCGAAGATGCGCGTCGCATCGGTGACTATGTCGTTCCCGACCGATGCGGCTATTACATCGGCGCCCAGATGGTCGAACAGGCATTGCTCACCAAGGGAGCTGCATGGACCGTTCGTGCCAGTGCCTTGGAGATTGCGGCCGTATCAGGAGAGGCTGCAGCTTCAGCCTGACGGCCCGCTCTACTTCCCCACACAAAAAGAGCTGAATACACGGTCGAGCACATCGTCCGTACTTATCGCACCGATCAGTCCCTCGAGTGCAGTTATGGCTGCCCGCAGATGAACCGCAGCAACCGGAGCTGGTAGCGCGTCGCTGTCCCACGCTTCACCAAATGCCGCAATCTCGGCACGCGCCTGATGAATTCCGCGGATGTGCCGGCTTCGCGTCAGTACCGGCATATCGGCAACGACGGAGCCGGCGGTGGCCGTGAGAATCTGATCCACTCTTGACATCAGCAGGTCAAGCCCTTTACCAGTCTCGGAACTCACCTGCACGTCATATGTCGAAGCCGCCAACGCGCCTGATGTTGCTTCCGATTCGAGATCGCTCTTCGTTCTGACGCGAACGACCGGCGCAGTAGTTCTTCCTGCCAGCGCCGATAGAGTTGCTGACAGTGCTTCTTCACTGTCTCCACAGGCAAGTACCACGTTGGCCCATTGGAGATATCTCTCGCTTACTTCGATTCCGATTTTTTCGACGGTATCTTCGGTCTCTCGGAGTCCGGCTGTATCCACAAGTCGAACCGGCCAGTTTTGCGTTTCGACAACGCCTTCGATTGCATCACGCGTAGTTCCCGGAATGTCTGTAACTATCGCACGGGATTGGCCGAGAATGGAGTTGAAAAGCGAGGATTTTCCTACATTGGTCCGGCCGGCAATCACGACAATCGCCCCTTCCCGAATCATCTCACCCACGGGTACGGTCGCCAATAATGCATCGAGAGAGATCAAAAGCATTTCGACTTCAGTACTTACTTTCTCTCTCGAAATTGGACCGTCATCTTCTTCGGGAAAGTCAATGTCGTACGCGATCAGCGACTCGACCGAGATCAAGCTGCTTCGCAAAGAAGAGATCCGCCTCGCCAATCCACCATCGAGCTGACCGAGAGCTACCCGATGCATTGCCCTCGATCGCGCATCGATCAGATCACCAATTGCTTCCGCCTGGGTGATGTCGAGTTTTCCGTTGAGAACTGCTCTTCGGCTGAACTCGCCCGGGAGCGCCTGCCTTGCTCCACACGCGATCAGAGATTCCATGATCACGGCCGGCACATAAAGACCTCCGTGCCCTGAGATCTCGACGAGATTTTCCCCCGTAAATGACTCCGGCGCGACAAACGCTGTAACCAGAGCCTGGTCGAGAGTTTGACTGCGATCCGAATTCGAGATCGTGCATAGCGTCGACCGCCGGGGCTCAATTGGCCATGGACGAATTATTCGCTGCGCAATGTTCAACGCATCAGGGCCGCTGATGCGAACCACCGACAGCGCGCTTCGTCCTGCGGGCGTTGCAAGCGCGACAATCGTATCCAGCCCTCCTGTCATGCTCTCTGACAAAGACATCACCGGCTTGATGTCTGAGCTCACAGCTATTCGCTGAGGGTGGGAAGCTCGAAGCTCATTCCAGGTTCCAGGATACGTACATCTGCATTCCGTGCATGACCGGGCAGGACGTCTTTCAGCTGCTCGATTGCATCATGGGCCTTCGAGGTCACGTGATTGAACGTTCCCCAATGGTACGGGATGAAATACCGGGCATTGAGCCGGTCGAACAGGGTTAACGCATCGGTGGTAGTCAGATGTCCTTTGCGAAATGCCTGAAGCTTCCACCGCGGAGCATGTCCAATCGGCAGCAGTGCTATATCCAGTCTTCGGCCGTGCGGAGAGACATAGTCGTCGACCATCTTCGTGCTTTCCGGGGTGAGCGCAGTATCTCCGGCAAAGAAACACGATACAGATTTAGTATCAAATAGATACATATTAGCCGCTCCGCGCCAGCGATCGACGCCGTACCGATGCCCTTTGTGGGTAGCTGATGCAGCCCGGACTTCGACGTCGCCGGTAGCTACGGTTTCCCCGGCTTCGAGGCTTGTTGCCTTGCTGTACCCGCGCCTCTTGAGCCATCGGGCGATAGCCGGAGGCGCAAAGATAGGAACCCCCTGACGCAGGCCATCCAGCGATTCGAACGACAGGTGGTCTGCGTGGGCGTGAGTGACAAAGACCGCGTCCAAATGTGGCAGCTTGTCGAGAGGGATTCCCGGAGCACTGACCCTCGGAAGCAGCTTCCCCAGCGCCGGATCAAAATTGGGATCGGTGAGAAAAGTCTTCCCACCGATCTCAATTAGTAGCGTTGCGTGACCAATATAGGTTATCCGCACTCGCCTTCCGTGTTTCTATCCCGCCCTTCGGGCCTTGAGTCGCTCTCGTGCCAGCATCCACTGTTGCGGCAGCGCCGCGATGTTCTGCGCCGTGTAGTAGAGGTTGAGGCCCGAGGCCATGTTCGCCAGTACGAACGTCATCATTACCGGGAACATGTAGCTCATCATCTTCGCCTGTGGATTCGGCGGCGCGTTTCTCAAGCCGATCCACGACAGCACATACATCGAAATGCCCATCAGAACGGGCAGGATGTAGATCGGATCCTTTATCGAGATGTCGGCAAGCCAGAGGAACGGAACACCACGGAATTCGATCGTGTTCTGAAAGACAAAGAAGAGCGCAAAGAGAATCGGCATTGGAATCAGCATCGGCAAACAGCCAGACAAGGCTGTGAACGGGCTCGCCCCGGCCTCTTTATACACCTTCATCATTTCTTCCCGCTGCTTCTCCGGCTTGTCCTTGTACTTCGACTGCACCTCAGCAAGCCTCGGCTGAATCTCCTGCATCTTCATGCTCGAGCGCATGGCACTTTGGTTGAGCGGCCATAGAGCAATGCGAATGAACACGCCGAACAGCACAAGAACCCAACCGTAGCTCAACTTCAGATTGTCGTGAACCCAGAGCAGAAGCTTGAGACACAGTGCTGCAATAGGGTTAACCACGGGCTGGAGGAAGCTCCAGCCGTATGGATTCACATGATCGAAATCACGACCCATCGCCAGCAGCTGTGTTGACTGCTGAGGTCCAACGTACATGTCGAAGGCAAACTTTCCGTCGCTGATCTCTTTTACGATGGTCGCTGATGCGGTAGTCGCGACTTTTGACGTTCGCGGTCCACCTACAAGCGTCATCTCCTTGAACGTGCTTCCGGCTGGATTGATCAGGCCGATGACGAAATATTTGTTGCGAACTGCCGCCCAGGTCAGAGGTCCGGCCTCGAGTTTCTTCTCTCCCGGATCGAGTTTCGCAAACGGAACTCCCCGGGCGTGATCGCGACTTGCCTTGAACGAATAGGAGAGGCTTCTGAGATCGCTCAGGGTGTCTGCCTCCGTCGCCGGGAGCCCCGAAGGCAGGTTCACGAGCAGGTAGCTCTGTCCTGTCGCTCCTTCGATTCTACCTCCAATGCGCACGACGTATTTATTCGGATCTACGTCGTACGAGAGCACGACCCCGATACCGTTTACGGTCGCACGATAGGTAAGAACTCGATCACCCGCAGCGTTATCCGCGCTAACCAGCTGAAACGGGATATTGCCGAGTGAAGTAGTCGTCCCGTTCGTCACGAGCGCGTATTGAAGCAGGGGCTGGTTAGGTGACTTGAGATTCACAGGACCACCGGCAGGAGTCAGGCTCTTGTAGTCGCGGAAGCTCACGGAAACCGGAGCTGCTCCGACATTCGTGAACTGATATGCCGAGGTCGCTGTTGTGACAGTTGTGAGCTCTGCCGTGCTGGTTGCCGGTAAAGCCGTCACAGGCGCGGCAGAGCTCGAGTCTGCCAGCGGTGCAACAGTCGCTGGTGCTATTTCACCGGCGGTCGTTTGGATTTTCTGCACTGCCGGCGGAGCAATTTTCTGCGCTGCTGCGGAAGTAGCTGAAGGAGTAGCCCGACGCGGTGTCGGGAAGAGCATCGGAGTTACCGCAACAATGATCGCGGTAAGAAGCAGTGCGATTGAGAGTCTTTTGTCCATTTACGGGACCGGGTCGTAACCACCCGGCCGGAAGGGATGACATCGTGCGATCCGGCGGACCGCCAGCCAGCTACCTGAAATTGCGCCATGCTTTTCGATCGCCTCGATGGCGTACGAAGAACAGGTTGGATAATAACGGCACGCTGCAGGAAACAGTGGAGAAATCCAGAGCTGATATCCACGAATCACCAGCACGAGAGCACCTCTCATGATTCCCGCATTTCTGACGAAAGCTCCTGCGCGATCTTCACGACCTCTGCTTCAAGCACATCGAAAGAAGTGTCATAAGCCGAAGCGTGGCTCCGCACGACAACATCTACGCTATTCAGCCGTGGAATGATTCTCGTCCGGACAAGCTCCTTCAAACGCCTTCTTAGACGGTTTCGCTCAACGATCGTATGTCGATGCTTTGCTACGATCACCGTCACCCTTGCATGCGAAAGCAGGGAGTCGGTAGCCCGAACGTCGAGGTGCTCGGTGCGTATCCGTCTCCCTGCTTTTTTTACCAGCTCGAGATCTGAACTCCGCGTCAGTCGTCGACTGCGCGGATATCCGTACCCCTTAGGCGCCGGCGTACTTGCTTGGCAGCCTTACGGTCAGCTGCTTCCTTCCCTTCTTCCGACGGCGGCTCAGAACCTCGCGACCCCACCGGGTTGACATTCTCTCCCGAAACCCGTGCGAGCGAATACGACGCTTGTTGCGGGGACGGTAGGTTGGCTTGCCCATTTAGTACTCCAAAGTGCCGATTGAACTTGATTCGAAAACAGCCCCTAAACCTAATCGCTGATAGCACATACAACAAGTCATCTACAGTAAAGCCGTATGGGGGCTGATTGACTTTTCCACAATCATGGGCTACGGTTTGCGTCCCCTATGTCACTCACTCCCGCCGAAGCCTGGAAGCGCCTGCTCGACCGAGCTCGACAGGATATTCCAGACCAGACCTTCCGGACCTGGCTCGAGCCAACCGAAGCACTGAGCATCGATGGCAATGTGATATCGGTCGGCGTGCCGGATCAATTCGCCGCCGATTGGAACGAATCAAAGCACGCCGAGTTGTTTTCCACATACGCCCCGATCGCGCTCGGCCACCCTATAAAAGTGGTTTTTCGGGTCAACGAAGAGCGGAAGAAACGTTCTCAGATGGATTTCTTTGTTGCGCCGCCACCCCCTTCTACCGCGACAGCAAAGAGCCAGAATACCGCCAATTTAGCGCAACTTAGCGACAGATACACGTTCGATCACTTTGTCATAGGAAAGTCGAACGAGCTTGCCGCGGCAGCCGCAGCAGCCGTCGCCCAGGCACCCGGCAAGGTTTACAACCCGCTTTTCATCTACGGCGATACCGGTTTGGGGAAAACTCACCTCATGCAGGCGATCGCTCATGACATCATTTCAAGAAATCCACAAACTCGAATTACATTTGTCGGCACCGAGCAGTTCACTAATGAGCTCGTCTCAGCTATTCAGACCCGATCAAATGCGGCCTTTCGGCGCCAGTACCGGGAAACAGATCTCCTGCTTATCGATGATGTTCACTTCCTGAA
The DNA here is from genome assembly GCA_039933985.1 of Gemmatimonadales bacterium. Lineage (GTDB taxonomy): Bacteria > Gemmatimonadota > Gemmatimonadetes > Gemmatimonadales > Gemmatimonadaceae > UBA4720. Next base: position 13,761 of record JBDTNA010000001.1, read on the forward strand.
GGGCAAGGAGGCGACACAGGAAGAGTTTTTCCACACGTTCAACGCGCTTTACGAAGCAGGACGACAAATCGTTCTGACAAGTGATCGGGCTCCCTCGGACATTCCCGGACTCGAGGGACGTCTTGTAAGCCGGTTCCAGTGGGGAATGGTTGCGGACATTGATCTTCCTGATTTTGAACATCGCGTTGCAATTCTCAAACAGAAATCCCATCTCGACCATCTCGAGCACACAATTCCTGATGACGTTATTCGCTTCATCGCGGAAAATGTTAGATCAAGCGTTCGCGAGCTCGAAGGATCCATTATCAAGCTTCTCGCGTATGCCTCTCTAAAGCACCAGGACATTTCTGTAGACGTTGCCCGTGAAGCACTTAGAGACAAGTTGCGGGCCAATGAGAACTCAGGGGATCATGGTCAGCCGACTCTTTCGATTGCCAGTATTCAGCAGATCGTAGCCCGTGAGTGGGGGGTCACTCCTGAGGGACTCCGTTCGAAGACGCGTACCAAGACTCTTACACTACCACGTCAGATTGCGATGTATCTGGCTAGAAATCTTCTCGGAACACAACTGGTGGAGATTGGCAACGCTTTCGGCGGCCGAGATCACTCTACCGTCATCCACAGCATCGAAAAGATTACCACCGCAACGAGTACTGATCCTGTTTTCAAAAGCCGCGTGGATAAGATTCAAATTGTGTTGGAAACACTGCGTACATGATCGATCATCACATATGAATGGGAACAATTCCAAGAAACAGTTTCAACCGCCAACATTCTTCCACACCCCAACTCAATAGCGGAAGTTCACTGAATTGAATAACTTCTGCGCTTCATCAACAATCTCCACAGCTCCTACTACGACTACTGTTTAGTTCTTTAGATAAATAGTTGTAGTACAACAGGGAAAACTGTCCACACGGGAAGAAATTCGGGATGCGCCTAACAATCTCTCGAGAGAAGCTTCAGGAAGGGTTGAACGCAGTCGCTGCGAGCATCCCCGGCAAGACGACGCTTCCAGTCCTGGCCAATATCCTTGTTGAAACGACCGATCGAGGGATTAAGCTCTCGGGAACGGATCTGGATATCGCCGTCAGTACGGAAGTAGCCGCGGATGTTGAAACTCCTGGGGCGGTTACGATCCCAGCGAAAAAACTGACTGAGATAGCAAGAGAGCTCCCGCCGGCACCGGTTCGAATTGCTGCTATTGGAGAGCAGAGGATTACGCTCGAATGTGGCAGGTCGAAGTTCAAGCTTCTAGGATTACCGCGGGATGAGTTTCCAACTTTTCCTTCTGTAAAGTTCGATGAAAGCTGGCGGATCAAATCAGGAGATCTTCAAAAGCTGATTTCACATACGGCCTTTGCCGTTTCGACTGAAGAAAGCCGGCCGATTCTGAATGGTGTGTTATGGGAGTTACGACCTGATCGAATGAGCATGGTTGCAACGAACGGACATCGTTTGGCCAAGATGGTTGTCTCGATAACATCGGATTCAGCCCCCTCAAATGACCTGATTGTTCCACCCAAGGCGCTCGAGCAGGTACGGCGTCTTTTTCCCGCGGAAGAAGAGCTTGAAATAGGACGTGGTGAAAATCATCTCGGTTTTCGATCGCCATTTACTTCCGTCTATACGCGGTTGATTGAAGGACCATATCCGAATTACGAACAGGTCATTCCCAAAGACAATGATCGAATTGCAATTGCTGACAAGGCAGCTCTTGTAAGCGCGTTGAAGCGTATGTCAGTAGTGGCATCGGACCAGACTCACAGAATTCGTCTTTCGTTCAATTCGGGAATGCTGAAATTCAGCGTCCAGACACCAGATCTTGGAGAAGCCCAGGACGAGCTTCCTGTGAGATTTACGGGAGACCAGCTCGATATTGGATTCAATGCCGCCTATCTGCTGGAGATTCTGCGCTATATCCCGACAGACGAAGTGAAAATCACGCTCAAGGCACCTGAAAGGGCGGCGACGCTCGAGCCAGAAGGCTGGTCGGATCCGGCATCGTACCTGTGTCTTGTGATGCCGTTGCGCCTGGTAGACTGAAGATCATTTAGAAACAAGGTGATACTAAATATTGTAGTATCACAATTAGTCCTGGATTAGTTTCTCCGCCGTCGTGTTCTCCTTGACAAGTTGTTTGAATTGCCGAGCACGGCCTGCTGTGACGATGACGTCCGAGTGTTGCTCGCTGTCTGAACTGAGAAGCGCCCCCGACATGCGGTCAACGTAGATTTTCGCAGCTCCTGTCCCTTCGTTCCTGATCACGATGCGATGTTGGTTTTCCGAACCCTCTGCGGTGGAGAGGGTTTTTTCGGTGCGATCGATGACAATTGCCGGCCGCCCAGCGAACTCTGTCTCTCCGATCACCCGGTAGCTCCGAACGGATACAGTGATCGTGGGGATCGATCCACTGCACCCGGCCGCTGTAGTACTGTCTTTCCACATCATTCCCTGGCTGAGCTGTGCTGGCAGAATGATGATGTTTCGTTGAACAATGCTCAGTGCCGATACCGCTGGATTCGAGCATTGTATCGTCTGTTCGCTGGGTTGTCCGTTGAATGCGTCGAGGACGACGGTGCCGTTCTGAATATGACCGGTGAACGTGATTGGAAATGTTGGCAGTACAGCCGGCTGTCCAATACGTGCCGATACTTCGGTAGTAAGTGCTTCGATTGAACCGAGGAAAGAAGTGGATCCGGAAGCACTTCCGGTTAAGAGGCTGAAGCGAGCTCGCTGGGTAATGGTTTCACGGGTAGTTCCTGAATCTGAGACGAGCTCGAGTGAAACGGTCGCAGATGATGAGTATCTACGAGGCTCCGTCGCCGGAATGATAGTCCAGGTCCGATTTGAAGAGGTTGATGACAGCGTTGTTGGAGCAGTGGTGCCAGGAGCGGGCTGTATGACTGGCTCAGGTGGGCCTGCTGCCCGGCTGCATCCAATGACAAGAAGGGGCAGCACCAGCTGCGAGTATCTGTTCACTGTGTCGAATGATCCGTATCTATGAGAAATACAACAGCCCTTCACGGAAAACTCCGTAAAGGGCTGCTGCATATCAAGCGATCGGTCTATAAGCCGGGTTCTGTCCGATGAAAACCATCGGGACGGTCATTTCTCTCGGAACACGATCACTCGTGTTCTCCAGCAGCCTACCCGCGGCGTCTTGATCGAGGTGGGTGCTCTCGCCGCATACTTGGCCTTGCTCCAGCTGGGGTTTACCATGCCGATTGTGTTGCCACAATCGCGGTGAGCTCTTACCTCACCTTTTCACCCTTGCCTCATGCGAGGCGGTTTGTTTTCTGTGGCACTTTCCGTCACTGCATTTGATTGCAGTGCCCAGGCGTTACCTGGCAGCTATTCCCATGGAGCCCGGACTTTCCTCGAATTAATATCATAAAGATACTAATGCGCGACCATCCGACCGATCATTTGTGCTACCCTAATATATACACTCGAGCGAACCGCTACGGACCTTTCATCTGACCGCCCGCCAATGAATCGCTGACGGACAGGTGACGCACTGTTTCTATAATGCGAGCGTCGATGGGCCACCCCCTCTCCCCTCAGGAGACGCTCATGTTGCGAGAAACAAAACCACCTTCGAACAAGCTCATGCCGGTGTCCACCATTCTCACTCCGGGTGAGCGATTGCGTGTAGACGCAGCGGCCGAAGGTCTTTATGCCGCACTACACCGTGAATCGTTTGACGAAGTACTCGCAGACCTGCGCGAAAGGCGCGCAGGCGCCGTTCTCATCTCGATCACACGCTATGGGCTTCAGAGCAGCGCGAGAATGGCGGCAATGGTTCGGGAGTTTCCACGAGTGCCTGCAATGGCTCTCCTTACCGAAACTCAGTATTCGACCCCACAGCACCTTCTCGCGCTCGGACAGCTCGGAGTACGAATTCTCATCGACGCCCGGCAGCCTTCAGGGTGGCAGGCGCTACGAGACATTCTTGCTGCAGAGAAATCCAGCGATCTTCAGAGAACTGCTCTTGGGCAGCTGAGCTCGGACCTCTCAGGTGCAACAGCTGACTGCTGGAGATTTTTTGAGCTTCTCTTCAGTCACACACCCCAGATCCACACCGTGAGACAACTTTCGCGGCAGCTCCACATTCTGCCCAGCACCCTGATGAGCAGATTCTTCCGGGCGAAACTTCCTCCTCCGAAGACATATCTCTCTCTCGCGCGGTTGATTCGCGCGGCCAAGCTCTTCGAGAATCCAGGACTTTCGGTGGCGAGTGTTGCAAACTATCTCGACTATTCATCACCCCAAAGCTTCGGACGTCACGTCAGAACAGTGATGCATATGTCTCCCGTAACATTTCGGGAAACATACGATGGAGCAGGGATGCTTCAACATTTTCGCGGGCAGCTTATCCTGCCGTATGCGGAAACACTTCGATCATTTCGCCCAGCTGCAACATCACCAGGGTGGATTACTCGCCAGAGAAATTATGAGCAGAAGATGGAAGAGAAGTCCCCTTGAACACCTTCAGACCAGGAGCTCGCTGATACTTGTCAGGCTGACAACATCATAGCCGCGGGCCTTGATTGCCTCTCTTCCTCCATCCTCGCGATCGACTACTGCAAGAATGCCCACGATCACTCCGCCGGCATCCTCGACAGCATCGATTGCCTGAATGGCTGATTTGCCGGTTGTAATCACATCTTCGACAACGACGACCCTGTCACCTGATCTGAAGGGACCTTCGATCAAATTCCCGGTACCGTGTTTCTTTGCTTCCTTCCGTACGGTAAATGCGCGAAGCGGAGGCGATCGATTGGCACTGGCATAGCTGATGGCAAATGCAACCGGATCTGCACCCAGGGTAAGCCCACCAATCGACTCCGGTTTCCATTTCATCGCATCGAACTTTTCGAGGGCAAGATCTCCGATCGTAACCATGCCCTCGGGGCTCATTGTGGTGAGCCGAGCATCGACATAGAATGTCGAGGACTTGCCCGACGCGAGTACGAAGTTCCCTTTCTGTACCGATCGTTCGACAAGAAGCTGCTTCAATGTCTCGGTGTTGCTCATAGCGCTCGGGTTAAGCTGCCGGTATCATGGCGTAGCGATGCAACCGCTCTTCTACCTGATTCTGGGCGCCGTCGTAATTGGGCTGGCGCTGCTGCTGCAACATGAGCGACGCCAGGCGGCGCGTCTAGTCGAGCGATCACGCGAGCTAGAGCGTCTTTCCTCCGAGCTACTTCGTGCGAATCGCATGAAGAACGATTTTCTGGCGAACGTCTCCCATGAGTTGCGAACTCCACTGAACGCAATCGTCGGCTTTGTCGATCTGCTTCGTGAGGGTGTATATGGAGAGCTCAGTCCTCGTCAGGTAAAACCGGTTGAGCGGATCGAAGCTTCGGCAAATCATCTTCGCCATCTCGTCGATCAGATTCTCGATCTGGCGAAGATGGCTGCCGGGCGACTGGACGTTCATGCCGAATCACTCGACGTGCGTCCCTTTATTCTCGATGTCGCGAGTGAAGTGGAATCACTCCTCAACGAAAAGAGCCTGAGCCTCTCGCTTGTCATGGGTGGAGCGTTGCCTAGGATACGGACGGACCCAACCCATTTGCGCCAGGTTCTTGTGAATCTGATCGGAAATGCGGTCAAGTATACCGACGCAGGCTCCATCGTTGTGAAGACTCGTATGTTGCCGCGGGAAACCGCTCTATCAGAAGGCCTCCCGCAGCTCGCCGCGAGCGCTCAGAACGACATCAGCTCGTGGCTTGCGGTTCAGGTGATCGATTCAGGGATTGGAATCGACACCACAGACCAGGAACGGGTTTTTGAGGAATTTGAGCAGGTAGACTCAGGCCCGAGGGCCGACTCGCCTCATCGTGGTACCGGTCTCGGGCTGACGATATCGAGGCGGTTGGCGCGGCTGCTCGATGGGGACCTTGTTCTGGCAAGCAAGTCCGGAAAGGGCTCGACGTTTACGCTTTGGCTGCCGGTAAACGGTCCTGAGCTACTTCCCGCGGAACATGCCGCGCATTCTGCCTAGGATCCCCGTCTCTTCCGTTTCCTGAGCGACCGGGCCCTTTGCCTCTACCGGGCTCGCCACAGCTTCCTGGAAAGCGTTTGTGAAGGCCATGACGTCCGGGTACCGGTTGGCCGGGTCCTTTGACAAAGCCTTCATAACGACCCTTTCAAGGGCGCCGGAGAAATTGAGCCGTTCCTTCGCCTGATTGAGGGGAATAGGGGGAAGGGTCAACAATTGTGTAAACATCTCACGGGGAGCCTTGGCGGTATACGGCAGGGTTCTCGTGAGGAGGTAGTAGGCAATCGTGGCGAGACTGTATTGATCAGCCGCTGGCGTCACTATCTCTCCTGACAAAGCTTCAGGAGCTATGTACATGAGTGAGCCGACGAAAAATCCAGCACGTGTAAGACGCTCGTCCGCGGGTGCCTGGACGTCAGTTGCTATGCCGAAGTCGAGGAGCTTTACCTGATGAGTCTCAGGGTCGTACATGACGTTCTCAGGCTTGAGATCCCGATGCACGATCTTGGCAGCGTGGGCAGCATGTACAGCCGCTCCGATCTGCGTGATGATGATTGCCGTTTCTTCGCAGGAAAGCGGTGCGTTGATCTTGGCGTACTTCTCGAGCAGCTCTCCCGCCGCCCATTCGATCGCGAGAAAGTGAAGGCCGGTATCGGATTCACCGATTTCGATCGTTTTGACGACGTTGGGATGCAGAACACGCGTGCCGTATTTGGCTTCGCGGACAAAACGCGCGACAGCAGTACGGTCATGCCGCAGCTTCTCTCGGAGGACCTTGAGAGCGACGGTGCCGTTGATCGGATGCTGAGCTCTGTACACCGCCGATGTACCGCCCTCTCCAACCTCACTCTGTATCGTGTACCCGGCTATCTTAGAGCCGATCAAACTCTGTTGAGACACGCGGGCGAAGGTAACAGAAACCGATTTATGACGATAGGGTAAATCAAGAATGAGCATCTCAATGTTTCGTCGCCCGGTTGCGTTTTGTCTCATCATTGCAGCTACTGCTGCCTGCAGCAGCGCTAACCAGCGACCAGGCAGATCTCCCGGTATGCTTCCTCCAACGGTACTCGGCGGGAATCTCGATCAGCCAGGCAGGGACCCGAGCCTGATCTACAATCAGATGGGACTGATTGCGACGGGCAGTCCGCTTCCCTATGTCGGCAAGATTGCCTACTTCGCGGGGCGGACACCGGATACGACGACGATCCTCGCCAGCATCTCGATCCCCAACCGGGTTCTGAGTTTCGTGCGCGATGGCGACACCTACCGCGCACCGTATGAAGTGCGTCTGAAGATGAGCCAGGGCGCCAACGAAGTTAAAACCGTTAACGCCATGGAAGTCGTCCGTGTTGGGACGTTCAAGGAAGTGAACCGGACCGACGAAAGCGTAATCTTCCAGAACTATTTCAAACTGCCGCCGGGAGATTACACAGTCTCGTTCATGGTGCGGGACATTGGAAGCAATCGAAGCGCGACACAGGAAGGCTCTATCACTGTGCCTCGTTTGACGCAGGGACGTCTCTCCACACCACTTCTCGTCTACGAAGCATCACGGCGTGTCACACTCGACTCACTGCCGCGCCTGCTTGCGAGCCCGCGATCGAGTGCGGTATTCGGCCAGGACAGCACTATTTCTGTCTATTTGGAAGCGTACGGACAGCAGACAAGGCTTCCGGTTTCGTTCGTGGTTCAGAATGACAAGGGAGCTGTAACGTGGCGCGATACAACCATGCTTGAAAGAACGGGGAATCTTCTGAGCGGCGCCGTCAAAATTCCTATCTCGCGGGTGGGCATTGGAATCGCGAACGTCACGTTTACGAGAGCAGATGCAACCGACACGGTGCGGACACCTGTATTCGTGAGCTTTGGCAGTGACATTCCGCTCGTCTCGTTCGAAGACCTGCTGAATCAGCTTCGCTACTACGTTGCGCCGGACAGGCTGAACGCACTGCGGAACACCTCTGCCGAATCACGTGGCCAGGCCTGGGCGACGTTCCTGCGGGCCAGCGATCCCGCTCCGGCCACGCCAGAACATGAGGGACTTCAGACGTATTTTGGGCGCCTGCAACAGGCAAACCTTCGGTTCCGGGATGATGGAAGCGCACGTGGGGGATGGCTCACAGATCGTGCGAAGGTCTACGTGGTTCTCGGAGAGCCCGACCAGCTGTATGAGCAGAATACGAACGGTCCGATAACGCGGACATCTGTATCGCAGCGCGGACGACTGCAGTACTGGGAGTACGGTCAGTATCGGGTAAGGCTCATCTTCTACGATGATTCAGGCTCGGGACGCTGGCGCCTTACTCCGATCAGTGAAACGGAATTCCAAAATATAAACGCACGTCTACTGATTCACTGATCGACTGACGGCAAGGCATGCCTTTATTAGCGACTTGACAAAAATCCGGGCCGATTCTATATAAGCGCGCACCCGAATACATGCCGGAGGCGTCTCACATGGCCAGGGGAAAGGTGAAGTGGTTCAATGATGCCAAGGGATACGGCTTCATCGAACAGGAGGGGGGAGATGACGTTTTCGTGCACTTCTCCGCCATCTCGATGGAAGGCTTCAAGACGTTGGCAGAAGGACAGCAGGTGGAGTTCGAAATCGAAACAGGCAACAAGGGGCTTCACGCGACAAACGTCCAAGCAATGGTCCCCGCCTGACGTCGAAACGGCTCGACAACTGAAGGTCCTCGCGTCCCTGTTCCGCTCAATGCAGACAGGGACGCTTCTTTATATTGAGTGATGCAGCCGCCAGAATCACCGCGCCTTTTTCTCATAGACGGATACGCGCTCATCTATCGCGCGTTCTACGCACTCATCTCCCGCCCGCTCACCACCAGCAAGGGAGAGAACACATCCGCTGTCTGGGGCATCTCCAGCTTCATTCAGCGACTGCTGGAGAAGCACAAGCCGGAATATCTGGCATGGGTACACGATTCCGGACTCTCGTTCCGCCACGAGACTTATCCCGCATACAAGGCAACGCGGGAGAAGCTGACAGAAGAACTCCAGGCTGACTTTGACCGCGGCATGGACAGAATCCGCCAGCTCCTCGAGGCGTATCGGATTCCGATCATCTCTCTTCGCGGATACGAAGCAGACGATGTCATCGGTACACTCGTGGTAAAAGGACTCGAGAACAAGCTGAACGTCATTGTCGTGTCGGGAGACAAAGATTTTCAGCAGCTCGTCAAGCCCGGTGTCTGGCTTCTCAATCCTGGAAGAGGCGGACCGGCTGGCGTCGAAGAACACTGGGTTGGAATGGAGAACGCCTCCGAACGACTCGGCGTCCCCCCTCACCACGTCATCGACTATCTCGCTCTCGTCGGTGACTCATCGGACAACATTCCGGGAGTAAAGGGGATCGGCGACAAAACAGCGTGCGAGCTGGTCGCACAGTATGGCACGCTCGAATCGATTCTCGAGCACGCAAATGAAATCACCAAAAAGCGTCCGCGTGAGGCGCTGCTGCAATACGCCGACAACGCGAGACTCTCGAAAGAATTAGTAACAATTCGCGACAATTTAGCTGTCTCGTTCGACCCCGAAACGATGCGCCTGAGTGAGCCGGACTATGTCAGACTCCGCGATCTGTACGTAGAGCTCGAGTTTCATTCACTCGCAAAGAATGTTGCGGCCCTTGCTGCGCAAACGCCGCCTTCTGCTCCTCTTGTCGCAACATCGGCCTCCGCGTCCGTCTACGTTTCTCCAGAAGCCGTAGTCAGGAAAGTCAGCTACAACACGGTCGATACTCTCGACGGCCTGCATGAGCTGATCGCGCGAGCACGATCGGCAGGAACGATCTCGATCGGCACCGAGACAATCGTGAGCGCTGACGCTCCGGTGAAGTCAGACCCACTTCGGTCGACACTTATATCCATTGCTATCGGGACAGCACCCGGAGAAGCGTGGTATCTGCCGCTGCGCCACACTGATTGGCACGGCGCACAAGGAGAGCTGCTCATCGATGTGGCCGGCGATCGCTCGCCTACCGATGCACCGGAAGATCGCGGTCTCGTGAGAGGTGGCGATGAGCCCTTGGCCTCTCCTCCAAAAAGCACCTCAAAGACAAGCTCTTCACTCAGTGGAATTGCGGGAAATCTTCTGGCTGCCAGAGGAAATCGCACCGTCGTTAGAAATCTTCCCGACATCATGTCGGAAGAGATGAAGCCATTCAGGGCTCTCCTCGAAGATCCGTCGGTGAAGAAGGCCGCACAGAATTCGAAGTATGACATCCTGGTGCTGCGACGCGCCGGAGTCAGTCTGGAGGGGCTCGATTTCGATACGATGCTCGCAAGCTACGTCCTCGATCCAGGCAGGCGATCACACGGGCTGGATGTTCTTGCGCTCGAGTTTCTCGATCACTCGATGATGTCGTACACGGATCTCTGCGGAAAGGGCAAGACAGCAGTCCCGTTCGACCAGTGTCCTGTTGATGCAGCTCGTGACTACTCGTGTGAAGACGTCGACATGGTTCTCAGGATTCGGGAGGTCTTCGAGCCGCAGCTCGACAGCTCTGAAGTAAGAAAGCTGCTCGAGAATATCGAGGTTCCCCTCGTATACACGCTGTCGGAAGTCGAATGGACCGGAATCACTATCGACGTGTCGTGGTTCCGTTCTCTCAAGGAAAGATTCCGCCGCGAAAGAGAGGCGGTCGAGAAACAGATTTACTCAGAAGCGGGAATCGAGTTCAACATCAATTCGAATCCGCAACTTCGTGAAATTCTTTTCACGCGACTTGGCTTGCCCGTTCTAAAAAAGACAAGTACTGGACCGTCGACCGATGCCAGCGTTTTGCAGGAGTTGGCCGAAGCAGGCCACACTCTGCCGACCCTGTTAATGGAATACAGAGAGCTCGCGAAGCTCGAGAGCACATATCTCGACGCATTGCCGGTGATGGTGAATCCGCAAACCGGCAGGCTTCATACATCCTACAGCCAGACGGTGGCAGCAACCGGTCGTTTGTCGTCCAGTGATCCGAATCTTCAGAACATTCCGATTCGAAGAGAGCTTGGGCGAGATATCCGCCGAGGTTTTGTCCCGAGATCGGGCTGGAAGCTTCTTGCTGCAGACTATTCTCAAATCGAGCTCAGGCTACTGGCGCACCTCTCAGGTGATGCTGCGTTTGTCGAAGCATTTAAAGCAGGTGGAGACATTCATCGTCAGACCGCGGCAATCATTTTCGATGTTCCACTCGATCAGGTGACATCTGAAATGCGTGGCCGTGCGAAGACGATCAACTTCGCGACAATTTATGGACAGGGCGCACGCGCTCTCTCGCAACAGCTCAAGATCGAGCATGGCGAAGCAAAGGCATTCATTGCGAAATATTTCGAGCGATTCAGTGGTATCAGGGCGTACCTGGACTCCAGTGTGGAGTTCGCGCGCGTCCATGGATATGTCACGACAATCTTTGGACGCCGTCGGTATGTCCCGGAGCTGCGTGAGCGCAATTTCAATATCCGCGCTTTTGGAGAACGCGCAGCAGCGAACTCCCCGCTTCAGGGATCGGCCGCCGATCTAATCAAGATTGCGATGATCAAGATCGACGGAGCACTTCGCCAAAGCGGACACTCTGCGAGAATGCTGCTTCAGGTACACGACGAGCTCGTGTTTGAAGTTCCACCTGAAGAGCTCGATGCAATCAAGGTTCTCGTGAAGCGCGAGATGGAAGGCGCAGCGGAGCTCTCGGTTCCTCTTGTTGTCGATATTGGCGTTGGAGCCAACTGGCTGGAGACGAAATAGGGCTGCTGTTAAGTCACCGGTCGCGGATGGTGCCTGAATGCCGCCCAGTAAGCGCCGAATGGCAACGTTGCGACGTATAGCGCCGCCCACCATGGATTGAGGAGCGCAGTCACCACCGCGAACTGCGCCACGTATGACGCCAAAACGAAGAGAAGAGCAAAGAGTATCGTAAACATCGCCGGGTCGTCCGGATTTTTGCTTTTCTTCAGGGCGAGATCTCGCGCGTAGTTGATCACATAGCGGTGGGTTAACTCACCCCATGCAGCCAGCGGGGACGCAAGCGGATGAATGCCTCCCTTGCGCTTGATCGCTTCGCGATCAGGTGATGGCTCTGGCTGCTTCAGCGAAACTGCGGTGAGTCGCTCGGTCACGATGTCGGTCAGGCTTTCCACGCCGATCGTTCCCGCCTGGTCCATCAGTATGGCCTCTCCAACCTGTGCAAGGACTGCCGTCCCCGGATTTCCCTTGTCCTCGAAGCTCAAGCCGAGCGGAATGATTTGCAGTCCAGGTATTTCGCGCATATCGCGAGCTTCGAGCGCAATTCGGGAGACTCCGGTTTTCAACGGAGCAAGAGATGGCTCGCTGTGGCTCTTTCCTTCCGGAAAGATGAGAACCATCCCGCCTTTCTCGAGAACGTCGAGGATACTCTCGAACGCGCCAGTGTTTCGACCGGCATCGATCGTCGGTTGACCAACTTGCTTTCGCTCGTCACTCGCACGGCGAAGTGGCACAACCCCGACTGCAGGGAAGAGCCATGCGAGAAATGCGTTGTCCATCAATGTCGCTTTTGCAGTCAGCGTCAACCGACGCGGCGCTATCCAGCCGGCAATGAGTGCATCGACCAACGCGTTATGATGACTGGCTGCAATCAGAACCGGACCTTTCGCAGGTATTCTTTCTTTGCCGATTACCTGGATACTCGAATAGAACCAATGCAGCGCGATTCCCGTGAACCAGCGCAGCAGACGATAGATCATGCAGCGACCTGATGTCTCCACTTATCGGGGACTTTCCACAGCAGCACAAATGACAGGAACATGCTGATGATCACTGTTACGACTGCCGCCCGATAAGCGACCCCAACTCCGAATGACGGAAGCAGTCCGTCTACCGTCCAACCCCAGATGAGTGGGCCAGCAATTGCAGCCGCGCGTGAAGACAAAACCATCAAGCTGAAAAAGCGAGCGGCTTCGACATCGGGCACGAGTGTCAAGAGGAGTGGGCGCTCAGCTGTAGCGACACCTCCGAAGATCAACCCGATACCCCCGCCGACAAGCCAGAAGCTCAGTCTGTTCGGCACGAGAATCATCGCAACAAGAAGTATGACCCAGCCAGCGATGACGAATACCAGGCTCTTCTTCGGGCCGATTCTGTCTACGAGGCGACCGATGAAAAAGCTGCCGATTGCAGCCGGAACAGTCAGCACGACAAAAAGAGTTACCTCCGAGCCCTTCTCGAAGCCCATGGCTTTTACCGCATAGAGCGCCATGTAGCCGATGATTGTGCCGATGGCATCCTGGTAGAGAAAAGATGCAAGCAGAAAACGCAGCGCTCCGGGATACTTCTTCGAATCCCGAATCGTTTGGATAACTCCCGCGAACGCTTCTTTCCATTCGACCCTCTTTCCGACACGGACATTGTGATCTCGGCAGAAGATGAACAGGGGAAGCGAAAACAACAGGAACAGAAGCGCGGTAGGGACGAAGGTGGAAACCCGCCCGGCATTGCTGGTGAATGGGATCGTCCGAAGAATGCCGAGCACGCTCTCGGGAAACTGACCGACGATCGGCATGGCTCCGTTGAAGAACGGCGAGACGAGCAGCACTCCAACGATCGAGCCCACGTACCCGAGTCCGGTGCCAATTCCTGAAAGTCGTCCCAGCTCATTCGCCGGCACGAGCTCGAACATCATCGCGTTGTAGAACGGCATCGCTCCCTGGTAGGCCCAGTTTGCGAGAATGAAAGCGGTGAGGATCGCAAACGCCGGCAGTCCAGCAATAGTGTAGGACGTGACAGACGGATTCTTGACGGCCTCGCCTATCAGCGGCACGATCGTCTGCCCGACAACACCCATGACGATGACCATTGCCACCGAAATCAGCGTAAAGCCTACAACCCACGGCTTTCTGCGCTGAGTCGCATCGGAGATCGCTCCGAACAAGGGAATGGAGAAGACAACGAGCACCGACGAGATGCTCGTGGCCAATGCAGCCATCGTGTTTGAGGCTCCGATATCATCGACCAGCCACACCGCGAAGAAGAGCGTCGCGATGTTCATGGAGAAAATCGTGTTCGAGAAATCGTAGAGTGCCCAGCTCCAGCGCTCCCTTGCCGGCGCCCTGGCTACAGCAACCACATCTCCGGTGTCGGTGATGACTGGTGCTGGATGTGGGGGGTGTGTCATCGATTCAGCCGTCTGCCTGATACTTCCATGGCGCTCATTTCTCTCGAAGAAAGGACGTATTACGGAATGGAAGTTGTCTGAATGTGAGGAGCTATCGAATACGTAAGGTGACGTAGCACGTCGCCACGGGGGTCGAGGGGCTACAAATTACCACTTATGACTTTGTGTCGCGCACGAGCATTCGCTCTGGTTATGTCGTGGACCGTTATCACAGCATGTAACGACGACAAGAAAACGTCGGCCGTTGATTCATCAGCTGCGCTCCACACGCCGACAATACAACCGGCGACACCAGCGACCAACACTGGCTGGGACACAACGGAGGCCGGACCAGTAATGCTTCTGGCCGGCCCAGAGAATCCCGCAAGCGCTGCGGTCGTGCTTCCCTGGCTATCTGACAGCGCTCTCGCATCTGCCCCGGGCTTCATGCTTGATTCGCTTTCGAGCATGCCTGTCGATCTCTTTGATCCTGCAGGTCTCGCCGGGTCGTCCTCACTCCTGGTCAACTCGCAGAAGCTCAATACCGAAGGCTGTGTCTCGTGGCCTACAGGCTCACTGTCTTCGCCTCCTCGCGAATGGCGCTTCGGTTTGCGCAAAGGAATTGCGTCAGCAATTCCTCTCGACTCGCTCGAAGGAATGAGCCCGACGGATTCATCTCAGGTAACAGTCGAGATCGCGAGAATTGCTTCGGCGGTTGCAGAAGGAAGTGATCCGGTATTCAGGGGACTGCCATTCGCGGTGCGTCACGCATACAGGTTTGCACTTGGAAACAACTCAGTACTGACCGCTGATGTTGTGCGGAAGATCAACGAAGAAGCCAATCCTCGTGAAGAACACCTTCTGCTCATTGCTGAGCGTGCACCCGGTGCCGATGAAAAATATTCAGCTGTGTTTCAAAGCCGCGTTGCAGGATCTGAAGAAGCCGTGCGCACCAACGAGATTCTCGGCGCCGTCAAATTCATACGTGGACGTGCCGCAATCGTGGTGACGTTCGAGTATGAAGATGGCGGGAAGGTGGCCCTGCTCGAGAGAACGGGAGACAAGCAATGGCGAATTACATGGAAAAGCGCCTACACGGGATGCTGACTTCGGATCAGGTCTGATCCTGCCAGCGGCCGAGGCTCGCGGGTGCTGTCGCTTTGCCGGCTATTCCAGCGAGTCCCAGCAGCGTAAGAACATAAGGGAGCGCCAGGAAAAGCTGGTAGGGCAGTGACCAGCCCATTGCCTGAAAAAGATATTGGAGAGCACTCGCTGCTCCGAAGACCAGTGCGGCAGCCGCGACTCCGAAAGGATGCCACCGGCCCAGTACCACAATAGCAATCGCAATAAATCCCCGGCCCGCAGACATTCCTTCCGCAAACGAGCCGGCTTGCGCGATCACGAGTGTGCCGCCGGCAATTCCACCAAACATGCCGCCAAGCAGCACCGCGAGTGCCTGAACCCTGTTTGCGGGAATGCCTGCAGCGACTGCAGCTCGGGGATCTTCGCCAATGGCCCGGAGTCCCAATCCGGAATAGGTGCGATAGAGCCAGAACCAGACGACTGGGATCAGGGCATATAGCAAGTATGTAATCGGCGGCTGTGCGAACAACGCTCTACCGATGAGCGGAATCGAGACAAGTCCGGGTATCTCAACGACGCCCATGGTGGGAATGCTCAACGCTGCACCGGTCGCTCCATAGAGCTGACGGTAAAGCGTTGCAGTCAGTCCGAGGCTCATCAAGCTGATTGCGGTGCCGGCAATTATCTGATCGGTTCGAAGACGAATTGCAAAGAAAGCAAAGATTGCCGCGATGAACATTCCGGCAGCCGCCGCGCCCGCGAAGCCGATCCACACATGTCCGGTACCGGCCGCTACAAATCCACCAAACGCGCCGGCGATAATTGCTCCTTCGAGACCAATGTTGATGATTCCGGATCGCTCGGTGATTGTCTCGCCAAGCGCGGCAAAACTCAACGGAGTTGCGGTCCTCACCGTTCCCTCGAGGAATGTCTCGAACGGAATCATCGTGTGGCCGGTCGCGTCAAACCAGGAATGCCGCGTCCACGCAGACTCGATATTGCAAGCGCTGCGAGAACGAACACTGCCTCGACCACAGATGCGGCGGACGACGGAATGGCGAAATCACGCTGCAGTGCGAGTGCTCCCGTCTCGAGGAACGCGAAGAAGATTCCCGATGCTATCACACCAATCGGATTGAGTCCGGCGATGAGTGCAACGGCGATCGCGGTATAGCCGTAACCCGGTGAAAGATTTTCGTAGAGAGCGTATGTCACACCGCTGACTTCGATTCCTCCTGCCAGTCCAGCCAGCGCACCACTGACAAGGAAGACGATGTACGATGTTCTTTTCACGTCGACCTTCCCTGCGATCCAGGCGGCTTTAGGGGCAGCACCGATTGCCCGAACGCGGAATCCAATCGCCGTCGTCTTGAAAAGCCATCCGAAGAAACAGGCGAGGACGATTGCGATGATAAAACCGAAATGAAAACGCGTGTTCGGAAGGATGATTGGAAGCCGCGCGGAGTCCGCAATCGATTGAGTCTGCGGATAGATACGGGTTGGTTCCTGGAGTGGTCCGCGGACGAGAAACGAAACGAGATGCAGTGCAATGAAGTTGAGCATGATTGTGCTGATTATCTCGAGTACACCGAACCGTTTCCGTAACTCGGCTGCAACCGCTGCCCACGCTGCGCCTGCGAGTGCTGCGCTCAAGAGGGCGACGATCAGCACAGACCTTCCCAGGGCAGGCCCGGCCCAAAGCGAGACTGCGGCTCCAGCTGTTGCCCCGACGAGCAGCTGCCCTTCTGCTCCGATGTTGAATACACCACCACGAAACGCAAACGCGACAGCAAGACCCGCGATGATCAATGGTGTCGCTCTTACGAGCGCATCGGCTAGGAGGGAAAGATCAGGCAACCGGGTGCTCCGCCGTTTCGATTCCAAGAAGCAGACGACCGATTTCACTTTTGTCGGGTGGTGAATCGGAAATGCGTCCACCGCCTACCACAACGACCCTGTCAGCGAGATCGACAAGCTCATCGAGATCAGTCGAGTAGAAAACAATTGCGGTGCCGCTGTCCCTCGCAGCTTTCATTCGTTGGTGAACAACAGAGGCTGCGTTGACGTCGAGTCCCTGTGTTGGATTCTCGAGAACCAGCAGCTCCGGCTTATCACTGAGCTCACGCCCAAGTACGAATCGCTGCTGATTACCTCCGGAGAGACTACGCGCCGTTGCATCAGGGCCGGATGCGCGAACATCGAATTCGCGGATTACTGTGCTGGTATTGTCGCGAAGCTGCTTCCAGTCGATGATACCGCGTCTCTCTCCGGCGTTTTTGAGTGCAAGATTCTCCGTGAGCGACAGGTCGGGAATGAGCGCTTCTTCCTGGCGGTTTTCCGGAACAAAGCCAACACGCAAGCCGGTTTTGCCGGAACCGGGTTTACCGGAACCGGTTTGCGCTCTGCCGGCGAACGAGCGCAGGAGCGGCCCGGCGGCTCCTTCAAGTGCAGCAACTCCCAGGATCTCTCCGGCAAACACCTCAACAAAGGGTGGCCCCACTCGCGCAACCAGTCTTGAACGGATGGCTGTTCCCCGCGTTATCCCCTGCTCTTGTGGTGCGCTGCCAAGCATCGCAGCCGTCAGGGAGTCTTTGCTGGCCGCATCCATCGGCGCATTGAGAACCAGCTTGCCATGGCGCAGGACGCTTACTTCGTCAGCGTGATCCAGGGCGTTTTGAAGCTTGTGCGTAATGAGAACTACGCTGCCACCTGCCGAAGCAAATACCCGGAGCTGCTCGAATAATTCTCCAATATCCTTCTCAGCAAGAACTGCGGTTGGCTCGTCGAGAATGAGAATTCGTGCATCGTGCGCAAGCGTGCGAACGATCTCCACCTTTTGTCGCTCGGCGCTCGTGAGATTTGCGACCCTTGCTCGAGAATCGATTGTGAGGCCGGTGGTGCTGGCGATCTCGCTGATGCGAGCTGCAACATCGTTGACGTTGTAGAGGCCTTTGCCGCCCAGGGCGACATTCTCCGCTACAGTCATTGCGGGAATCAGTGAGAACTGCTGATGCACCATTCCAATGCGTGCTGCGATAGCGTCTGCGGGCGAGCGTAGCTCGAGGAGACCACCGTCGCGCAAGATCTGGCCTGAGTCAGCCTTCACCATGCCGAATGCGATGCGCATGAGCGTGGTCTTCCCGGCACCGTTTTCACCGAGCAAGGCGTGTATGCTGCCCGGCTTTATGGAGAGGGAGACGTCGTCCAGTGCCGTGACAGCGCCGAAGTTCTTTGTAATTCCGCGCAGCTCGAGCGCATTGGCCGGTGAATCAGATACCGGCTGGCCGATGGAAGCCTGAGTCAAAGACCAGTTGGCGCTTGGACCATCGTCCATTCAAGATCGTACTTCTCTGCAACATGCTCGGCGAGAGCAGCCACTCCCAACGTTTCCGTTGCATAGTGGCCGGCATAAATGATCACGATTTCGAGCTCCTCGGCTTCGACTGCAGTCCAGTGAGGACCCTCGCCGACGATGAGCGTGTCGATGCCGGCTTCAGTCGCTTCCTGAAGAGTTTCGGAGGACGCGCCGGCGCCTGTGCAGATTGCCCACCGCGTCGTCTGGCGGTTTTGCGAAAACGGAGTTGCGATTGCGTTGCCCCCTTGAGCACGTGCAAACTGTCCAGCCTTCTTGACGATATCGGCCGTCGCTACGCTCGTTTCTCCCGTTACGCCAATCGCGATTCCCTTGTAGCGAGCGAACTCACCCGACGGTGTGAGGCCGAGCTCATGGGATAGTAACACATTGTTACCAAATGTCGCATGTCGGTCAAGCGGCAAATGCGACGCATAAACCGCGACGTCGTTGTCGAGAAGCATTCGAAGCCGATCGTACGCGCTGCCGGTAATGGGCCTGGATCCGTTCCAGAACATTCCATGATGAACGATCAGAAGATTCGCCTTTTCATCGACCGCACGTGACACACTTCTGCTCGAGAAATCCACGCTTGCAGCAACCTTTCGAACATCGCCCTTGTTAGCGAGCTGGAGACCGTTCACCGCTCCCGGATAATCGGGAATAGCTGAGATCTCGAGCAAGGTGTCGAGATAACCGACGATCTTCGAAGTTGCTGTCACCTGGTGGCTTTCTCCTGCATTGAATCAGGAAGAATATTCTGGGTGAAGGATCCGGCCTTCATACGTGCGCCGATCGAATCGACTGCGGCGGTAACCGTGGGCGGAACAAGCGCCAGCGTTTTCGGATTCGCAACGTACTTCACAACATCGTCATGCAAGCCGAGGGAGAAGACGCGTCCGTTGAAATTTCCCTTTCGTACTTCGCGAGCAATCAGGAGAAATGCGTGTGGCAGATCGATGACGACGCTACCGAGTGTTTGATCGGGAGCGATGTCATTCTGGTTTGCGTTCGAGCCGATGATCCACACGTTCTTCGCTTCCTTGACCGCCTGAAAAATTCCGAGCCCGGCCGCATCGGCGTTCTGGAAGATCACGTCCGCTTTGCGTGACATCTGTGCGATTGCCTGTTCCTTCCCGGCGCTTGCATCGTCCCAGTTACCGATGTAAGACACAATGACTTTGACACGAGGGTTAACCGAGCGAGCTCCCTGCTCGAAAGCGGCGAAGCTTCTCTTCACGGGTGGCAGCTCGGTTCCTCCAATAACACCGAGCACATTCGATTTGGTCATACGGCCCGCAACAATTCCGGCGAGATAGGACGCTTCCTCGAAAGCGAAGTCTGCTCCGGCGACATTCCTTGCGATGCTCGTTCCTGATGTCGTCACGTATACAGTATTCGGATAGCTTGGCGCGACGCGCATCGCAGCATCCTGAAACTCGAACCCGTGTCCGAAGACCAGGTTGAATTTCTTTGCGCCGTATTGGCGAAAGTTTTCTTCGAACTCTGCCGGTGTCTTTGTTTGAATGTGGCTGACTTCGGCATTGAGGCTGTCCCGAATTGCCAGTAGTCCGGCGTAGGCGCCTCCGTTCCATGATTTATCGGAGATCGGCCCCGGTGTCAGGAGTGCGACCTTGAATGTGGAGTTGCCGCCTTTGTGATCGGCGGCCGGAGAGCCCGAACATGCCCCCAACGTGAATGCGAACGCTACGGCAAGAGCTGTGGAAAAAAGCTGGCGATTGAGCATTGATACCAGTGTAAGTAATTGATGGATAAAGAGTTAGCTGAATGTGGAGATCACTGTGGATTGTCGATTATCCCCATCAGCTCCATCACTCTCTCGAGGTCGTCCGCGCTGTAGAAATCGACGACTACAGAGCCCCGAGTCCCTGATCGCAGGCTTATCGTGACGTCGGTCTGAAGATGCTTGCGGAGTCTCTGCTCAAGGCTTCGGATCTCGGCGGGACGCTCGTCAACTTTCCGCGGCCGGCCTTTTTTTGGAGTCGTCCTGCTTTGCGAGGTTTCGCGAACGCGTTTTTCGATTTCGCGGGCACTCCATCCCTTCTCAACGACTTGCCTTGCGAATGTGGCAATCCGCGCCGGGTCATCGAGACCGAGCAACGGTCTGGCCTGGCCTGCTGATAGCTGTCCGTCTTGAATAAGCGTGCGAACCGAATCCGGCAGGTGAAGAATTCGAAGCACGTTTGCTACGGTCGACCGGTCCTTGCCCACCAGGTCAGCTACAGTCTGCTGAGTATACCCGAAATCTCGAATGAGCTGATCGTACCCCTCGGCCTCTTCGATCGGATTGAGGTCCGAACGCTGCAGGTTTTCAACCAGGGCAAGCGTCAGGACCTCCTTATCGGAGAGGTCTTTGACGACGGCTGGAATTTCGCTCCATCCAAGATTTGTGGCTGCGCGGAGCCGGCGCTCTCCGGCGATGAGCTCGAAGCCTTTGCCATTGGGTGCCGGCCGAACTGTGACCGGTTGCAGGAGACCGTTGCCCTGAAGGCTCTCTTGAAGCTCGTGAAGCTCAGCGGGTTTGAAGTTCTTTCGCGGCTGAAAAGGATTTCTCGCGATCTGTGTGATTGGAATTTCGCGAAGCGCGCCTTCTTCCTTCGCGACATGGGCCTGTGCAGGTGCGTTGAAAAGTGCGTCGAGCCCGCGTCCCAGTCTGCGCTGTGATTTTTCAGGAGCCATTGGAATTTTCTGGTGCGGGTGTACGAGTCATCAGCTCGCGGGCGACACTCATGTACGCTTTCGCTCCGACGGAGCCAATGTCATACAGTATGATTGGCTTTCCGAAGCTCGGCGCTTCTGCGAGCCGAACATTTCTCGGGATGACAGTCTCGAAGACCATGTCGCCGAAATATTCGCGGGCGTCGGCTGCGACTTGTCGAGAGAGATTGAGCCGCGCGTCGTACATGGTGAGAAGAACACCGGCGATGCCGAGCTCTTCATTCACTCCGTGCTGAATGCGATGCACCGTATTCAGCAGTTGCGACAGGCCTTCCAGGGCGTAGTACTCACACTGAAGAGGAATGAGAACGGCGTCAGCTGCGCCAAGCATGTTCAGTGTGATTAGTCCGAGCGATGGCGGACAATCGATTAGAACGTAGTCATAATTGTCGCGCACTTGCGCGAGAGCATCACGCATAGCGTGGCCGCGATCCTCGCGATCGATGAGCTCGACTTCCGCGCCGGCAAGATCCGGAGTTGCGGGAACGACGTCGAGAAGATCGAAGTGAACTTTCTGATGAATAGAGTCGGCTATCGAAGCTGCGCCGATTAATACGTCGTATAGCGTTATCGCCAAGTCGCTGCCGGCGATTCCAACTCCGCTGGTTGCGTTGCCCTGGGGGTCCCCATCGACCAGCAGCGTTCGTTGTTCGGCTGCGGCCAGACTGGCTGCGAGGTTGACCGTGGTGGTGGTTTTTCCAACTCCACCTTTCTGATTTGCAACAGCGATGACTCTGCCCACGGGCACCATGGATGAGAAGGTGCCGGAATGTACGGAAGCGGACCCCCCTGTGGCAGGGGAGCCCGCCTCTGGATGTGCCACGTGAAAATGCCCTTTCTAGACGCTTAGCATGTGTTTCACGTGAAAAAGCGACTTACCGTGCGTTGGGAACGAACCGCCACCGTGTGCTGATGTCTACGGCCAGCACCTGATCGCCGGCTTCGATTGGAGTGTCTGCCTGAGCTGACATTTCGACCTTTGCTCTCATCACCATGGGGCGCGGTGGAGGTGCCGAATACGACCCGATGCTGATCTCGAGCAAACCTGAGATCGATCCACCCGCGGCACGTGCCGCCGCCTCGGCGTCCGACTTGGCCTTTTTCACGGCGATCGCAATCGCCTCCTGGCGAGCTGATTCGGTATTCGAGGCGTAAAACTGGAGCGATGTGATCATGTTCGCCCCTTTTGCCAAAGCAACATCAATCGCCCTGCCCACCAGCGAAATCGACTTGAGCTCAACGGAAAGCGTGTTGGTCACATTGTATCCAATCACCACCGGTTCCTTGTTCGGCTCGTAGCGCTGCTCCGGATAGACCGTGTAGCCGCTCGTGCCGATGTCGTTCGCAGCGATACCCAGGGCTCGCAAGGCGTCGATGACGGCTTTCTGCTTTCGCGCGTTCTCGTCAGCTGCCGCCGCAGCAGTAGCCGCACGCGTCTGAACGCTGATCTGGATCGTTGCGCGATCCGGGACAACCTTGACTTCACCCCGTGCGCCGACCGCAATCTGCGGAGTTAGTGCATTAATGTCTCCTTGCTGTGCTAATACTGGCGTAGAAATCGATGCGAAGACTGCAAATAGAAGTTTCTTCATTGTATACCTGTTCGTTCGAGTTTGAACTGCCTGCCAGTAAGACGTTGGCCGTATGAAAAGTTGCACATCCGAGCGAAGCGTGACTAGAGCAGGAACCGTGCGGCGTAGATTCATGCATGACGACGACCAGTCGCTCGAGCACACGAGCAATTCTCCTCATTCTGATTTCATCGTGCTGCTTCGGCTCTCTCTCGACGCTTACGCTCTTCACGACCCGGTCAGGACTTCTGCTCGTGCCCGCGATGTTCTGGCGGTACAGCCTCGCAGTGCTGATCCTGACGCTAACGTTGCGTGGCAGGCTCGCCGGGTACTTCAGTTCTTCGCAAGCGTGGAAGTTGGTCGCAGTCGGCGGAATTGGTCAGGCCACGGTTACATATCTCTCGCTTCGCGCACTCGACTATCTCCCTGTCGGTCCGCTTGCATTTCTCTTCTACACTTATCCGGCATGGGTTGCGGTGATATCTGCGATCACCGGACGCGAGCGTCTCACGATTTCGAGATTGATCGCTCTCGCCATCGCGATGACAGGAATCGCAGTAATGGTGGGAACTCCATTCGCTGGATCCCTGAATGTCATCGGCGTAAGCATGGCGCTTGGTGCAGCACTGCTCTACGCGCTCTACCTGCCGGCACTCCATAGTGCACAACAGGGAATGCCAGCCGGTGTGTCGACATTCTTTCTGATGTTCGGTGTGCTGCTAGCGTTTCTACTTGCAAGCGTGTTCACGCATCAGCTGCAGATACCGCGATCTCCGACAACGTGGAAGTTCGTGCTACTGTTGTCGATCATCGGCACTGTCATCGCATTCGGCACGTTGATCGCCGGCCTTCGTGTTCTCGGCCCGGTTAGAACTTCAATCGTCTCAACGGTCGAACCGTTCTTCACAGCAATGCTCGGTGTCGCACTCCTCGATGAAACGCTGACCGCTGGAACGATTGCCGGCGGTGTGATGATCGCAGCTGCTGTAATTATTCTCGAGTGGACGGGGAGAGATCGAACGGCGCCGGTCGCAGTGTAGAGAATCTTGCTTTTTGACCTCTTTTTTTCGAGATCAGAAAATCTCGCAGCTAAGTACCCACTCCAGCTCGTGACCGTTTCTTCTCCACTTCAATCACAAGATTCTGGATATCGCTCGGACTCACGCCGGGAATTCGCGATGCCTGCGCGAGAGTGCGCGGCTGAATTGTCTGGAGCTTCTGCCTGGCTTCGTATGAGAGTGACTGCATGTCTGCATACGGAAGATCGCCCGGTATCGGGAAATCACCCATCGTGCGCATTCGATCCGCCTGAGCCCTTTCCCGATCGAAGTAGCCGGCGTACTTGATCTCGAGCTCTACTGACAACAGCGCTGTCGGAGAAAATTGCGACCCCACTCCCGCGGCTTCGAGCACGGAAGTAAGAGGCACGCCGTGTCGTCGTACGAGCTCGACGACCTTCACCGGATGTGCAATGTCCGATGACTTTGCCGCGGAAAGAACCTCAGCAGCCTGCAGTGGAGAAATACTAGTCGCCGCCGCCGTCTCATGAATACGCCGTTCCTCGGCGAGTCGATCCTCGACGACGGCCTTCTCACGATCGTCAAACAGATCCAGGCCAATTGCGATCGGACCAAGACGCGAGAGAGCATTGTCCTGTCGAACCGTGAGACGGAACTCGGATCTCGACGTGAAAAGACGATACGGCTCATCGACGCCACACGTCACCAGATCATCGACAAGCACACCGATATACGATGTCTCGCGGCCGAGTATGAGGGGATCACGATCGAGAGCTGATCGCCCTGCGTTGATTCCGGCAAGCACGCCCTGTCCCGCAGCTTCCTCATATCCAGTAGTGCCGTTTATCTGGCCGGCGAAATACAAGCCTGCAATTGCCTTCACCTGCAGCGTCGCATCGAGCTGCGTTGGCGGATAGTAATCGTATTCGATCGCATAGCCCGCGCGGTTCATGCGCACATTCTCGAGACCCGGAACCGTGCGCATGATTTCAAGTTGCACCGGCGCAGGAAGCGACGTCGAGAGTCCGTTGACGTAGAGCTCGGACGTATCGTGTCCTTCAGGCTCGAGGAAAAGCTGATGACGCTCCGCGAGCGGGAATCGAACGACCTTGTCTTCTACTGACGGACAGTAGCGCGGACCTCGCGCAGTGATCGCTCCGCCGTACATCGCGGACTGATTGATGTTGTCCTGGATTATTTTTTTCGCAGGAGCATCGAGGTGTGCGATCCAGCATGGCATCTGTTCGGGATGACGTGTCGCTCCATCTACAACGCGTGGTGATTTCCAGAAATGCGACCAGGAGTAATCGAACTGGTCGATCTCGCTTTCCTGTCGCTGAACTTTGGAATAGTCAACAGATCTTCCATCGATGCGAGGCGGAGTTCCCGTCTTGAAGCGCTCGACGGCAAGCCCGGCGCTCTCGAGCTGTTCGGCCAGATGCGTCGCCGAAGATTCTCCCGCACGACCACCCGCCATACTCGTTGTGGTTCCGATGTGAATCCGGCCGCGGAGGAATGTCCCGGTGGTGATGACAACGCATCTGCCGGTGAATGCACGGCCTTCGAGCGTCTCGATTCCTTCGACACGATCGCCTGAAGGGCTGAGAATCAAGCGGGCGACAGTTCCCTGGATCGTCTGAAGATTGGACTGCTCTTCGAGAAGAGATCTGGCCGCACGACGATAGAGACCGCGATCGCACTGAGCTCGTGGTGCCCAGACAGCCGGACCCTTACTTCGGTTGAGCATCCTGAACTGAATTGCCGCAAGATCGGTCACGCGTCCCATGATTCCGCCAAGCGCATCGACCTCACGGACAACGGTGCCCTTTGCAACACCGCCGATTGCCGGATTGCACGACATCTGGCCAATTGTCTCGAGTGCGCTCGTTATCAACCCAACCGATGCACCAGTGCGCGCGGCAGCGACTGCCGCCTCCGTACCAGCGTGACCGGCTCCGACTACGAGAACGTCGAAATTCGCTTCGATCGACCGCGAACGACTTTCAGGAGGCATACATTGAAGGTAACAACGCTGCGGGGAAGATTGTCAGCGTAGACGACCGCCGGAGAACCAGATGCCGCTCGAAGCACCAGCAGGATTGCCAACGATTCTCGTCAGAAAAGACGCATACGAACGCACCGGTCTTTTGCGGTCGGAGATAGATCAGCAGTTCAATCTCACCGATGCTGAATTTCGTGTCGAAGGAAATCTCGTAGCAATCGGTCCACTTCCATCAGATGAAATGGTTGGCCCGATGCTCGACTACCTCGAGCAAAAAGGCCTGGCTTATTACGATGATGTCTTCGAGCTGAGCGGCAACTGGCCCGACTGGGTCAGGCTCTTCGCGATGTAGAGGCCCAAGGGAGACGCACCTACAGTCGCTGCTCTACCACCGACCACAATTCGACGCGAGCCACCCCGCCCTCGACAACGTCGATCACGACTTCGGTGTCGGCTGGAATGTCCGCTCCGTCAACGCTTCGTGCGGGCAGCACATGCTTCTTGTCCCACGCGAAATAGGTGATCTCTCCGGATTCGTCACCAGCAATGTCTTTCGAGACCGTCGCGACCTGTCCGTTGATCTCATCGTCTTCGACATGTGTTGACGGAGGACTGAGCGCCCACTTTGCCATCAGGACCGTCATTCCAAAAAAGGCAGCGACTCCCACGCCAAGCGCGATCACGAGAACAATCCACTGACCAAGAGAGCTGCGTGTGCTGAAGAGATAGCCCGCGGTGCCAAAACCTGACGCCAGTGCTGCGACAGTCGGCGGATTGAATAGCGCCGATGGCTTCAATGAGCGCCGTCGCTTCCATCTCTCTGCACCCAGCAACATTGCATTGACGGCGAGTGCCAAGCCGCCAAGAAATGCAACGAGATAAATGACTTTCCAGATCATTCCGTCAGCGACCGAGGTAGCGTCTGAACCAGGAGACCGTGGCTGGCCATGCCTGCTGTGTGGCGGTCAGGTTCGCACCGGCTTGTCCGCTTTGCTGCCGCAGGAATCCGTGACCGGCGCCTTCATAACTGTAGTGCGTATAGGTCTTGTTCATCGCCTTCATCGCCGAATCAGCCGGTGGGATCGTGGCACCAACGCGCGCATCCGTGCCTCCGTACAAACCAAGTACCGGTGCCTTGACCGACGACAGAGACTCGGGAGAGGGATTGGGACCGTAGTAGACGACCGAGGCACCGAGTGTCGGAGAATGAACAGCGTGCTCGAAGGAGATGTTGCCGCCCCAGCAGAATCCGACGACTCCATACTTTGGCTGTGCTGATGGAAACGCCATCGCATAGCGAGCCGCGACATCGATGTACCGCTGAACGTCGGCGTTGTCGAGCGTTCGAATAGCGGCAGTCGCGAGCTCAGCGGGCACGCTGTCGGTTGGGTTGGGAAGGTTCTTCATCGTCAACAGATCCGGCGCGATCGCAATAAAACCCTCGGCCGCAAACTGATCTGCAACTGCGCGCACCCACGGACTGAGGCCGTAGATCTCGTGGACGACGACGATGACGGGCGCCTTGTCCTTTCGCTCAGGATAGACAACCCAGGCGCGCACACTGTCGCCATTGCCGCCGGGAATCATCACCCATTCGCCATGCCGAGGCGAAGAGGCGAGCCGCGCTCTTGCACCAGCTGCATCAGCAGGAAGCGTGTTGCTGGCCGGAACAGCAAGCGAGGCCGATGGCGCGGCCGAATCGTGATTCGAGTGATCGGCCGTGTTGTTCATCTGCGTTGTGGTGCACGCGGCAAGGAATAGCAGCGACGTGGCGGCGTGGCGGGCAAATCGAACGTGCATTGAAGACTCCTGTTGATCTGTTGTCAGCTTGCATCCAGCTGGCTTGCAAGAAAATCGCCCGCCCGTTTCTCCAGATAATAAACCGGCTCCAGCGGACTGCGACCGCCGACGAAGCCGACGTGCCCACCGCGCGCTGTGAACTCCAGCTCGAGCGCCGGATTCCTTCCTGCTATGCCGCGAACGTCGTCAAGAACCTGTCCGGGGAGGAAGGGATCGTCAACCGCGCTTAATAGTAGCGTTTTAACACTAATATCGCTGAGCCATTTGATCGAGCTCGAGCGAGAGTAATAGTCCTCGGCGTCACGGAATCCGTGAACCGGCGCTGTGAACGAATCGTCGAACTCTACCATCGTTACAGCGGACTCGACTGCCTCGGGCGATGCGAGGTCCGGAAACGTCTTCAGCTTCGCTGTCGCCTTGCGCTTGAGAGAGTTGATGAAGCTTCTGCGATACACCTTGGAGAATCCCTGGTCGATGTGGCGTGCGGAACGGCTCAGGTCGAACGGGACGGAAACTGCCACCGCGCCCTTGAGACGCGGTGAAACATCAGAGCCGCGTTCGCCGAGATATTTGAGAAGGACATTGCCACCCAGCGATACGCCGGCGCACACCATGTCGGATTCAGGAAAAGCACTCAGGAGATAGTCTATCGCGAACGCGATGTCGGTAGTCTCGCCCGAGTGATAAAAGCGGCGAGTACGGTTCAGCTCATCACCACATGACCTGAAGATCAGAACCGCGGCATGCCATCCTCGGCGACTGGCCTCGCCCAGGAGAGCCTTGATATAATGAGAGCGAATCGAGCCTTCGAGGCCGTGCAGCAGTACGAGCAGTGGCGCACCGGCAGGAGCATCGAGGTGATGGATGTCGAGAAAATCGCCGTCAGGTGTGTTGATGCGCTCGAGGCGAGTTGGGTGTGCCGGCTGCCGCCGAAGAAACTTTCCCCACAGGGTCTGGAGGTGAGGATTCGAAAGCCACCACGCTGGCGTGAATTCAGCTACGTTCGGCGGCACTGAGTTGCGGCGTGGCACGGCTCGATGAATTGTGGGTGGTAGGACTTCAACTTCGCAGATTCCACTCTCCAAAGACAATGGAAGTTCAGATATTCGGCATCAGAAAAAACGCTGATACAAGAAAGGCCCTGCGATTCTTTTCGGAGAGGAGAATCAAGACGCACTTCGTTGATCTCAACGAACGGGCCGCATCGCCTGGCGAGCTACGACGATTCGCGCAAAAGTTCGGAGTCGGTGCGCTGATCGATCAGGAATCGGTTCGATATCAGGATCTTGGATTGAGACATGCGCGCATGTCGGACGACACATGGCTGTCCAAGCTTGCCGACGAGCCGATGATTCTGAAGGTCCCTCTTGTCCGAAGCGGCAATCAATTCACGATCGGGCTCGAGGAAAAAACATGGAAGGAATGGACCGGACGCTGACTGGTCGCGGTTTGGAATGAAGCCGAATCGCGCTAGGTTGGAGCATGCCGACTGATTCCAGCTTCGGGACTTTTTTCCTTCCAGGTCCCACCGAGGTTCGCTCCGAAGTCCTTGCGGCGATGCTGAAGCCAATGATTCCGCACCGAAGCGCGGAATTCGAGGAGCTCTTCGGCCGCCTTCAGAGTGGACTGAAAGAGCTCTTCCTGACCGCGCGCCCTGTCTTCGTCGCTGCCTCATCGGGGACGGGCATGATGGAAGCAGCTATCAGGGCACTTCCGCCGGGTCCAATCCTGTGCCTGATCAACGGCGCGTTCTCCGAGCGATTTGCTCACATCGCCGAAATGTGCAGTCGCCAAGTCGATCGATACGAAGTGGCATGGGGTGAGGTCCACGAAATCGGTAGGTTAGATAATTATCTATCAGCAAAGAAGTACCGGGCGATTACCGCGACCCATTCCGAGACGTCGACCGGTGCACTGAATCAGGTGCGCGCAATCTCCGACGCAGCGCATTCGCGCGGAGCGATGTGCATGATCGACAGTGTGAGCGGCCTCGGCGGAGCAGAACTGCGTTTTGACGAATGGAAGTTAGATTACGTTCTTACTGGTTCGCAAAAGGCCATTGCCCTGCCCCCCGGCCTCGCCTTCGCCGTCGCATCCGAAGAAGTAATCGCCCTCGCTGAAAAAACAGAAAACCGGGGCGTTTACTTCGACCTGGTCGAGATGAACCGGTTTGCGAAAGGCAACCAGGTTCCTGCCACACCCGCGTTCTCGCTTTTGTACGCCCTGGAAGTTCAACTCGAAGCGATGTTGAGCGAAGGAATCGCCAATCGGTGGCAGAGGCATCGCGACATGGCGAACGCCACCGATGCGTGGGTCTCGACTGTCCACGATCGCACCGGAGTCGCACTCGACAACATCGTCAAGGCAGGATCGAGATCGCCGACTGTATCGACGATTCGACTCCCTGCAGAAATCAACGGCAAGTCGTTCGTCCAGAAAGTGAAGGCGCATGGAATTCAGCTGGGCGGCGGCTACGGAAAGCTTGGCGATACGACATTCCGCATCGGACACATGGGAGATCACAACGTCGAAACGCTGCAGCGATGCTTCGACGCATGTGAGGCAGTGCTGAAGGCTTGACCCAGATCTCTATCTCTGGTGCCGCCGTTCAGTTTGGCGCAACCACACTCTTCAGAGACGTCACGTTCACCGCTGCCAGGGGCGACCGATGGGGAGTCCTCGGTCGCAACGGCACCGGAAAGACAACACTCTTCCGGCTGATAACAGGTGATCAGACGCCAAGCTCGGGAAGCGTGTCGAAGCAGCCGGGACTGCGCGTCTCGCTCCTCGAGCAGCATCGCGATTTTGGAGAAGCCGCAACCGTGTGGGAAGCCGCGGCCGGCCAGTTCGCCGACCTTCTCGCGCTCGAGCAATCATTGGCCGAGCAGGCGATCGAGATCGGTGAGCTTGGTGAAAAGTCGAGCGCGGCGATGCTGGGGAAGTACGATCGTGATCTCGAGCGATTCGATCGCGAAGGCGGGTACACGTTTGCGCCTCGCGTCGATGCCGTGCTGCATGGTTTGGGATTCGATCCGGTCGAGGCGCGGACCAGACCATTGTCACAACTGTCAGGTGGTGAGCGCGGCCGACTTGGAGTGGCGCGACAGCTTGTCAGTCCTGCTGACGTCCTTCTCCTCGACGAGCCGACGAATCACCTAGATCTCGATACGACGCAATGGCTGGAGAGTTATCTCCAGTCGACCGACAAGACGATTCTTCTGATCAGTCACGACCGCGCATTTCTCGCGAACGTCGTCGATCACGTGCTCCACTTCGAGGGCGATTCGGCGTTCGCCTACACGGGAGGGTATGAGGCGTTCGTCAGACAGCGCGAAGAAAAGCGACTCACGCAACAACGCGCGTTCGAGAAGCAGCAGAAGTTCATTGCTGATCGCGAAGACTACATCCGCAGAAATCTTGCAGGGCAGAACACCAAGCAGGCGAAAGGGCGTCGCAAGCTGCTCTCGAGACTTCCGCGACTGAGCACGCCTGTAGCAGGTGACGGGTCGATGGCCCTTCGTCTCGAGATCGCCGATCGCGGAGGCGACCAGGTCGTAGTCGCCGACCACGCGACGATTGGAATCGGCGACCGCGTTCTGATCGAAGACTTCACCGCATCCCTCAAGCGCGGTGAAATTGCCGGGCTTCTTGGACCAAACGGCACCGGCAAATCAACGCTCCTTCGCGCACTCCTCGGCGAACATGAACTACTGGACGGCGAGCTCAGAGTGGGCGGATCGATCAGGGCCGCGTACTACCGGCAGGATCTGAGTCAGGTCCCGATGGACAAGTCGATGTACGACGTGATCGCCGACATCAGGCCATTGTGGGAGCGACGCCAGGTTCAAAGTCATCTTGCCCGATTTGGGTTTTCCGGCGATGAAGTTCAGCGCGATGCGTCGACTCTATCCGGCGGCGAGAGAGCGCGTGTAGCGCTGGCGATGATCGTGCTCGCCAAGGCCAATCTGCTAATTCTCGACGAGCCGACGAACCATCTGGATGTCGAATCGATCGAATCGCTCGAAGACGCGATTCAGGAATACGACGGTACCGTTCTGCTGGTGAGCCACGACCGCGAACTTCTGAGAGTGCTCGTCAATCGTGTGTGGGTGCTTCACGATAAACGAATCACCGATTTTTCTGGAACCTTCGGTGAGTGGGAGGTCGCAAGCCAGGAGCGCGCTCACGCTGCCGCAGTCAATGCTGCCGAGGAAGAGTCACTGCGTCGCATGCACGAGAAGCAGAAAACGAAGCGGCGCGAAGACGATCGTGGAAAGCAGCGTAATACTGCGAAGAACGCGCGCCGAAAAGCAGAAGAAGCAGAGAAAAAAGTCTCTGACCTGGAGAAAAAAATCTCCGACGTGACTTCGACCCTGGCAGACCCCGCGCTCTACATGACGGAAGACGGAAAAGCGCGCGCCCTCAAAGCGGGTGTTGAGCTGGAGCGTTTCAAGACAGCGCTCGACAAAGCCCTCGAGGAATGGACTGTAGCAACGGAGCTCGCTGAATCGAACAGCAGCGCCCGCTAGAACTCGCCGATAAACCCGATCTCGGGCTCGAGGCGCACGCCGAATTTCCCTTCCACGGCGTCCTGGGCGATCACTATCAACTCGCGAACATCGCGCGCAGTCGCCTTGCCTAGGTTGACCATTATGTTGGCGTGAATGTGTGAGATCTGGGCGTCGCCGTGACGGAATCCTTTGAGACCGCACTGATCGATCAGACGTCCCGCTCCCATTCCTTCGATTTTCTTGAAGATCGAGCCCGCGCTCGGGTGGAACTGAAGCCAGGGATGACGAGCTCCACGCCAGCTAAGGTTCTCCTGCATGACGCGGTGCATCACGGCGGTGTCGCCGCGCTCGAGCTGGAACGTCACTGCCAGAGCGACATCCATTCCACCGTGAAGAACGCTGGTGTCGTAGCCGAACTGCATGTACTCCTTGTCGACAGTCTTTCGGTCCCCTTCTTCGGTAAGCAGCTCACACGAATGAAAGACGTCGGCAATGAACATCGTACGCTTGCGCTCGGGCTCAGGCTCGAGAAAATGAAGATTCTGCCAGACGGCTCCGCCGATTGTGCTGGGAATGCCGACGTAATGCTCTATTCCTGACCAGCCGCGCTCGACCGCTTCCGGTATGAGGTCTGCAACTACAGCACCGCTCTCGACCCACAGCTGCCCGTTGTCGGAGAAGTTGAAATGGCTTGCATGATTGCGGATTACGAGTCCGCGAAAGCCCTTGTCGCCGACGAGAATGTTGGCACCGAGGCCAAGCACGAAATACGGCACAGAAAGCTTACGTGCCGCTAACACCGCAGCAGCCAGATCGTCAGCAGTTTGTGTCGAATAGAAGAGATCGGCCGGACCACCGATGCGGAACGTGGTGTATGGACGTAGTGCCTCATTACGGCTGAGCTGTGTGTCGTTCAGCTGAAGGGCTAACTTTTCGTAGGCGTCAATCATCGAGGCTTTTGTTGACAAGCATGCCACAAAGAAATCGCAGTCGTGCCGGGCTCGCTACTCTGCTTCTGATACTGGGCTCACTGCTCGCCCCTTCGCTGCTCACTGCGCAACGCGCCGAGCTCGAGAAGATCATCAAGCGGAAGGTGCTGGCAAACGGCCTTGAAGTCATAGTGGTGGAAAACCATGGCGTTCCGCTCGCGACGATCGAAGTCGACGTGAAGAACGGCTCGTTCACGCAGTCGCCGGAATATGCCGGCCTCGCGCACATGTACGAGCACATGTTCTTTCGCGCGAACTCCAAATACGCCGAGCCGGAGTCGTTTGTTGGCAGGGCTGGAGATCTGGGAGCCGTCTTCAACGGGACGACGCGGGAAGAGGTCGTCAACTACTACCTGACAGTTCCAGCAGACAGCCTGAGCGCAGGCATCGGCTTTCTCTCTTCGGCACTTCTTGCCCCGTTGTTTCGCCAGGAAGAGCTCGAGCGTGAGCGTCAGGTTGTCATTGGCGAATACGACAGGAACGAGTCGAGTCCGTTCTTCCGGCTGAACCAGGAGATGGATAAGCTGCTTTACCCCGGAAACTTCAGTCGCAAGAACGTCATCGGTGACCGTCAGGTCATTCTGACGACGACGCCGGAAAAAATGCGGACGATTCAGCGCAAGTATTACGTCCCCAACAACTCGGTGCTGATCGTTTCGGGCGACGTAAATCCGCAGGAAGTGTTTCAGGTCGCCGAGCGAGAGCTCGGTGGGTGGAAGCGTGGCGAGGATCCGTTTGTTGCCGATCCAATTCCTCTGATTCCGCAACTCACGAAGAATCAGGGCGTGATAGTGGAGGCGGATGTCAATGCGGTCACTGTGTTTCTCCAGTGGCAGGGTCCAAGCGTCGGCAGGGATCCGAAGTCGACATACGCCGCGGACGTGTTCTCGGACGTGCTGAACGATCCGGGGTCGAACTTCCAGCAGCGTCTGGTAGACAGCGGTATCTGGCAGAGCATGGGCGTCAACTATTACACGCTCAATAACACCGGACCGATCACGATCAGCGGTCAGACATCGCCGGAGAATCTTCGGAAGGCGCTCACTGCACTCGAAGCGGAAATCGCGAAGTTCAACGATCCGGGATACTTCGACGCCGGTGAGCTCGAATCAGTGAAGGCACATCGGACCGTTACATCGGCCTTCGATCGCGAGCGGGCCTCCGGCTTCGCACACACACTCGGATTCTGGTGGAGCGTAGCCGACCTCGAGTACTACATGGGATACGTGGACAACATGGCAAGGCAGACGACGGCCGACCTTCGGGCTTACGGCAGCAAGTATATAGTAGGCAAGCCGCGTATCACTGGTGTGCTCATCAATTCGGCGGCGAAGCGCCAGATCAGCCTTACCACACAGGAACTGGCGCGCGAGGGCACACAATGATGCTTCTTCCGATCGCTCTCGCATTCACTGCAGCGACGACGAGCTTCGACGTAGGCGGCATCAAGGTGATTCTCAGGCAGAGTGACGCGAACAACGTCGTTGCCGCGAATCTCTATCTGCTTGGCGGGTCGCGACAGATAACAGCGGGCAACGCCGGAATCGAGAATCTTCTTCTCGAAGTCTCGGACCGCGGCACGAAGAGCTATCCAAGGGCAACGCTCAGGCGGAAAATGTCCCGCCTCGGGAGCGAGATCATCACGGCCCCGGGCGATGACTGGACCATTATCGGCATACGCGGCACGAGCGAAGTGTTCGACTCGACGTGGGCAATCTTTGCTGACAGGGTGATGCATCCGACGCTCGCCAACGAAGATGTGACGCTCATCAAATCGCAGCTTCTTGCAGCACTGCGCCAGCGCCGTGACGACCCGGATGCGCTCGCGAATTATCTGGCCGACAGCATTGCGTTCGCCGGGCACCCGTACGGGCTGTCGGTCGTCGGGACTGAAGCGTCGATCGAATCACTCGATGCAAAGGCTCTTCGCGACTATCACGCAGGCCAGTTCATGAAATCGCGGATGCTCCTGGTGGTTGTCGGCAACATCGACCGGGCACATGTCGAGCGACTTGTGCGCTCGACGTTAGCGACCCTGCCTGCGGGCAACTACTCGTGGACACCTCCTCCGCGGCTTCCCGAGGGAAAGGGTGCAGTCGTGATCGAGCAGAGGGCGCTGCCGACCAACTATATCGTCGGCTATTACAGCGGTCCGCTCGCGAACTCCGACGACTATCAGGCGCTGCGTATCGCTACGTCGGTACTCACCGGCCGCATGTTCTCGGAAATTCGGACGCGTCAGAACCTGACCTATGATGTTCATGCGCCGTTCGTCGACAGAGCAGCGAGCGCCGGCGGGTTGTATGTGTCAACAGCCGCTCCGGACACCACGCTCAAGCTGATGTTCAACGCTGTGCGCGAGCTGCAGGAAGGTCTTCTGGATCCGAGTGGCCTGGAGCGTCTCGAGCAGCAGTTTTTGACGGAATATTTTCTCGACAACGAGACGAATGACGCGCAGGCGGACTTTCTGGCCCGTGCTCAGCTCTATCGCGGGGACTACAAACGTGCTGACAAGTTCGTCGAAGAGCTCAGAAGTGTGACACCTGAACAGGTTCGGAATGTCGCAAGGAAGTACATGAAGGGAATCCGGT
>JBDTNA010000002.1:0-39955 GCA_039933985.1 Gemmatimonadales bacterium
TAAGCCGTAGCTCTTCGAGGATTTCCGCGCCTCCGACGTCGCCGGCGTGGATAATCAGGTCTACCCCTTCGAGCGCCTTGTGTACTTCGGGCCGAAGGAGCCCGTGAGTATCGGAGATAAGTCCGGCAACAATTGGAGGAGGCATGACGATGGTTCCTATATTACCTGAGCGATGTCCTGGTCACGACTGTCTCTTACGCTTGCGGGCAGGTCGCTCACGCGGCCGGCCCTCGCTATCGCACTGTTGCGGGTGGCGTGGCGATTCAGGTCGCGCGGATGGAATCGACGCTTTCCATTCCTTCCGCTCCCAGATCCAACTTACGTGAGATGGCGGATGTATACGGCGTATGGCGACTATGATGCCATTCCGCCGGCTGCCGATCTCGAGCGTTATGCGCTGTGGGCAGTGAACGATCGATG
Source organism: Gemmatimonadales bacterium (assembly GCA_039933985.1). GTDB lineage: Bacteria > Gemmatimonadota > Gemmatimonadetes > Gemmatimonadales > Gemmatimonadaceae > UBA4720. Next base: position 421 of record JBDTNA010000002.1, read on the forward strand.
ACAGCAATCGAGAGTCGAATCAAGGCGCAGGCCTACGCCCTCGGCTTCGACCTCGTCGGCATCACCCGACTCGGGCCTGCCGACACCGCGCCGGCCTTCGAGAGGTGGCTCGAGAAGGGTTACGCGGGTGACATGGACTATCTGCCCCGGGGCGTCGAGAAGCGGCGGGATACGCGGCTGCCATTTGCGGGAGCGGTGAGCGCGATTGTCGTCGGTCTCGATTACGGTGGGAAATCAGAGAGCGGACCCGTCGCACGCTACGCGCGTGGCGACGATTACCACGAGCTGATGTGGAAGAGGCTCGACGCGCTTCGTGAATGGATTGCTCGCGACATCCGATGCCCCGTGAAGAGCAAATCGTATGTCGACACCGGACCAATTCTCGAGCGCGACCTCGCTCGTCGCGCCGGACTTGGCTGGTTTGGAAAGAACACCAACCTCATCAACCCGAAAATCGGGTCGTTCTTTTTCATCGGCGCACTCTTCGTTGATCTCGAGCTCGAGCCCGATACGCCGTTCGAGGCAGATCGGTGCGGAACCTGTACGCGATGTCTCGAAGCGTGTCCGACGAATGCGTTCGTCGAGCCGCGCGTCCTCGATGCAACGCGATGCATCTCGTACCTCACCATCGAATCCAAAGGCGATATCCCCGAAGAGCTTCGGCCGGCGGTTGGCGAGCTACTATATGGTTGTGACATCTGCCAGGACGTATGCCCCTGGAACGTCAGCTTTGCGCAGGACCTGAAGGAGCCGGCGTTCGCGCCGCGTGAAGCACTCGCTGGAAAGGACTCTACAGTGCTGGCGCGCGAAATCGAGTCGATGGACGACTCTCATTTCCGTGCTGCATTCAAGGGATCGGCGATGAAGCGCGCCAAGCTGAGCGGTCTCAAGCGCAACGCGCGCGCGGTCCTCGCCAACGCGGAGGCTTCGTCCAGGCCCGGGGCAGAAAAAGGGTGAAGACACTCCCCTGGGTCACCACGCTTTCGACGGGGCTCAAGCTGATGTGTTTTCCCGGGCGGGCAAGTCGGGCCGAATAAATTACGGAAACATCAGGCGTCATGTCGATTTCAGCGGGTGCCGTTCGACGTGTAGGCAGAGAGCGTGTCCGGAGCCACACAGGCCGCAGGACAAGCTTCAACCAAGAAACGATACCAGGGAGAGAACCAATGCGATTCATAGTGATGGTAAAGGCCACCAAGGACTCGGAAGCGGGCATAATGCCGACCGAGCAGCTTCTGGCCGAGATGGGCGCTTACAATGAGCAGCTGGTCAAAGCGGGTGTCATGCTTGCCGGCGAAGGCTTGCACCCGAGCTCGAATGGTGCCCGCGTCAGGTTCTCCGGTGATAAAAGAACGGTGATCGATGGACCGTTCGCCGAGACGAAGGAGCTCGTCGCTGGATTCTGGCTGTTCCAGGTCAAGTCGAGGGAAGAGGCAATCGAGTGGGTCAAGCGCTGCCCGAACCCGATGCCCGGCGAGTCCGAGATCGAAATCCGCCAGATATTCGAGACGGAGGATTTCGGTGAGGAATTCACGCCGGAGCTCAGAGAGCAGGAAGATCGAATTCGCGCTCAGGCCGAGAAAAACAAGTAGCACGGCGAGACTTGCAAGGGAGGGCGCGGCTAGTCTGATTGCGCGGTGTGTCAGTATCCGAAACACACCGCGCAATCGACGCTGTCTGGAGAATCGAGTCGGCCAAACTGATTGCCGGACTCACGCGCTTCGTTCACGACGTCGGGATCGCTGAGGATCTCGCGCAGGACGCGCTGGTTGCAGCTCTCGAGCAATGGCCAGAATTGGGAGTGCCGCGTAACCCCGGCGCGTGGCTGATGACAGCTGCGAAACATCGCGCCATCGACCGAATGCGGCGCGACAAGCTCGTGCAGCGAAAGCATGAACAAATCGGTTACGAGATCGAGTCGCAGCTGGAGACGACAGTCGGCGACCTCGATGCAAGCATCGACGACAATGTTGGCGACGATCTCCTTCGACTCGTTTTCATCTCGTGCCACCCGGTCCTCTCGACCGAGGCGCGCGTAGCGCTTACGCTGAGACTGCTCGGCGGCCTGACGACCGACGAGATAGCGCGCGCTTATCTCGTAAGCGAGCCGACAATCGCTCAGCGAATCGTGCGCGCGAAGCGAACGCTCTCGGATGCGCGCGTTCCATTCGAGGTTCCGCGCGGCGAAGAATTCACCTCGCGATTGTCATCGGTTCTCCAGGTGATCTATCTCGTTTTCAACGAGGGATATTCCGCGACTGCCGGCGACGACTGGATGAGACCCGCATTGTGCGAGGATGCCCTCCGCCTGGGCCGAATTCTCGTGGGGCTCGTTCCGGACGAGCCGGAGGTACACGGACTGGTCGCGCTGATGGAGATTCAGGCATCGCGATCACGAGCACGAGTTGGGCCGAAGGGGGAGCCGGTGCTGCTGCTCGATCAGGATCGTTCACGATGGGATCAACTCCTGATAAGACGCGGTCTCACAGCCCTCGATCGAGCCAGCGAGCTAGGCGGATCGAACGGGAGCTACGCGCTTCAGGCAGCGATCGCAGCTTGTCACGCACGCGCCCGCGCTCCCCATGAAACCGATTGGGCGCGCATTGCTGCGTTGTACGATGAGCTCGCGCTAGTAACTCCGTCAGCGGTCGTCGAGCTGAACCGGGCAGTTGCAATTGGAATGGCGGAAGGACCAGCCGCCGGACTGGCACTCGCCGACACACTGGTCGATGAGCCTTCGCTCAAGGCATACCACCATCTCGCCGCGGTGCGGGGCGATCTTCTCGCCAAGCTCGGCCGGCTGGACGAGGCGAAAGCCGAATTCGAGCGCGCTGCGTCTCTGACGAAAAACGCGCGCGAGCAGAATCTCCTGCTCTCGCGCGCTGCTGAATGCTCGGTTACGCTGCCGTCTTAGCGGGACCGATATCCACTTTGATGTTGCGCCATTTGCCCTGACGGAATCGGATCACACTCAGGGCAAATCGAGTCACATGCCCGATGAGGATCGCGATCCAGATGTGCAGAGGCTGGAGCGTGCCGGTTTCCTTGATCACGAAGCAGATGCCAAGCGGCACGAGTATCTGCGAGATGATCGAGATATACAGCGGGCTCTTCGTGTCCCCCGTTCCTTGAAGTCCACCGGTGTACGTCAGCGCGACGGAGATGAACAATCCGGAAACGCTAAGCACGCGAAGAAGCTGAGTTCCTATCTGCACGACAACCGGGTCATTCATTCCGAACACACCAAGCAGCTTGTCGGGAATGAGGAAGAACAAAAGTCCAACGAATACCGCGACGCTCGCACCAATGCGCGCCGCTACGTGCACCGCCGCCTCCGCACGATCCGGTTTTTTTGCGCCGAGGTTCTGGCCCGCCACGGCCGACGCCGCGCCCATGAGGCCGATCGACGTCCACGTGATGAACGAGAACAGCTGCGTGTAGGCGACCGCGAACGCCGCTTGAGCTGCCGCACTTTGCGCGAGTGATCCGATGAATGCCATCATCAGCACTCCGCCGACATTCATCGCGATGCCCTGTATCCCTGTCGGCAGGCCATAGCGGAACAGCGACTTGATTATTTCCCAGTCGGGCGCGTGACTTTGCCCTCGCGGGAAGGAGACGACCCATCCGCCCTTGATCAATTTCCAGAGTGAATAGACGGCGAGAATGGCGGCCGCGAGGCACGTGCCCATCGCTGCGCCGGCTGTGCCGAATGCGGGGATCGGGCCTAATCCGTCAATGAGCACGATGTTGAAGACGATGTTCATCACCGTCATCGCGATTCCAAGAATCATCGGGGTTCGCGCATCTCCGGCCGATCGCAGCGCCCCGCTGAGCATGAAGAAGATCAGCATCCCTGTGCTGAACATGAACATGATTCTGAGGAACGGCAGTGCTTCTGCTTTGACCGGAGGAGCGGCGTTGATCAGATCGAGCAGCATCGGCGACGCGAAGTATCCAATCGGCGCCATGATGAACAGCGAGATCCCGATCGCCGTCAGGAATGCCTGGTAGACCGTGCGATCGACCTTATCTTCTTCACCGGCTCCGGCAAACCGCGCCACCAGAATGCTCATGCCGGTGAAGATCGACATGATGAACACGATGACGACGAGGAAAATCTGGAACGCCACGCCGATTGCCGCGTTTCCCTTGAAACCGACGAGGTGGCCGACCAGTACGTGATCGATGATCCCCTGAATTCCGCCGATGATGTTTGTCAGCATCGTCGGCCATGCGATCTTCCAGACGGCCGATCGAAGGGGGCCTTCGACGATGGATCGGTCGTAACGACCGCTGGCCGCCGGAGAGGCGGGAGGAAGTTCAAATTCGGATGTTGCGGTTGCGTCGGACAAGGTCACTGAACATAGCCATTCACCCTGCGGACTCGCCAATGCATCGGCATAGCAGTAGACTCACCACGTCCCTTCCACCCTGCGCAATCGCGTGACAACTCCGTCAGCATCCAGTCAGGAGCAAGATCTTCGCGCCCGCGTCGAGCGCGCGGTCGCGCCCGCCTATGAGATCGAGGGCGAGGTGGGACGCGGTGGCGCGGGAATCGTCTACCGCGCACGCGACATCCGGCTCAAGAGAAGTGTCGCGGTAAAGGTCCTTCCGCCCGATCTCGCATTCCGGTCCGACGTCCGCGATCGCTTCATGCGCGAAGCCGAGACCTCGGCCCGGCTGACGCATCCCAACATCGTGCCGATCTACACAGTGGATGAGAAAGAAGGCGTCGCTTTCTTCATCATGGCCCTCGTAGAAGGGGAAAACCTTGGAGAGCGTGTTCGGCTTCATGGGGCGCTGCCGATTTCCGAGGTCCGGCGTATCATGCGCGAAGTCGCCGAGGCACTCGACTACGCGCATCGCCACGGTGTGGTGCACCGCGACATCAAGCCCGACAACATCCTGATCGATTCGCAATCCGGTCGCGCGATGGTGACCGATTTCGGCATTGCGCGCGCCGCAGTCGAGGGTGATTCACGCCTGACGGCGACCGGGACGGCAATCGGCACTCCTGCGTATATGTCACCCGAGCAGTGCGCCGGAGACCGTGAGCTCGACGGCCGTTCAGATCTGTACTCACTGGGCGCCGTCGCCTACTACATGTTGACCGGCAAGCCGCCGTTCGACGGTCCGACGACGCCCGTTGTCATGATGAAGCAGGTCACTGAGCGGCCGGCGCCGATCGATCGCCTTCGCGGGGATGTCCCGCGCGATCTCCAGCAGGCGGTGATGAAGCTTCTCGAGAAAGATCCGGACAGCCGGTTTCCCGAGGGCGCGTCTCTAATCGACGCGCTCGAAACCGGACGTGTACCGGAGACTGAGCGAGCCCCTTCGCGATATCCAACGCTCAAGACTGACGTTCCGAGTCTGGCCGACACGCTCGGCGCCGGCTTTCGGTTCAACATGCCTCCGAGAGCGCCAATGATTCCGTTCGGGATGCCGGGAATGAATGAGCGTGCAGAGGCAAAATTCTCGAAGCAGAGGGCCCAGCGCGAGCGAATACTGGAAAATCGCAGATGGAAGCAGGAAAAAGAAAATTCGCGTCCGTTGCCGGACCGCATTCGCTCGTTCAGAAAGCACTTCGCGAGTTACCTCGGGACGAGTCTTTTCCTTTTTGGAATCAATGCAGTGACGACCGGTGGCCATGGATTCTGGTGGGCCTTTTTTCCGGTGATGGGAATGGGAATGGGGTTGGTGACTGAGGGTGGAACTCTCTGGGCGGCAGGCGCGCGGATCAGGGATGTGTTCAGCGGCTCGTTGCCGACCGGCAATCAGCCCACCGCTGCTCCGCTTGTGTCGGGGCCAACCGCGTCCGCCCCTGATACGACTCCTCCAGGAGCAACGGCGGAAGTTCTGGCTGGTCCGCGCGGACAAACTGTGAAGCAGGCAGCAGCCGATCGCCGGACGGTTCACGATCTCGTCTCGCGATTGAGCGACGCCGAGAAGAAAATGCTTCCCGATGTAAAGGAAACCGCGGACAATCTCTACGATCGCGTTGTCTCGCTTGCAGGCGCGCTTCACCGTATCGATGGCGAGATAGCACCAGGACGACTCGAGGGTCTCGACGACCGAATCGCGAAGAGCGAGCAGTCGAACGAATCGGCAGCCGACCGTGAGCGCCTGCTGAGACTTTTGAAGCGTCAGCGCGAGATGCTCGCAAACCTCATCAAGTCGCGCGATTCACTTTCCGAGCAATACGAGAGCGCGGATCTCCTGCTTCAGAACCTCTCACTCGATCTTCTGAAGATGAGATCGTCCGGATTGCAGTCGGCACTGAATGACGTCACGAGCGTCACTCAGGAAGCTCGCGCTTTGTCGAGGGAGATTGGATATGTCCTTGCTGCAGCGGACGAGCTGCGTGACATCGACGGGCGCCCCTGAATCATCTTTCAAGCGTGACTAATCTGACAAAGGATGATTCGAGACTGCGCGCTTTTCTTTTCAAGGGGCGCGCGAAGGCCGCTGCTCTTGGACGGCCGATTCTAGTAAGCTCGGTCGAGCCGGCGCCTGAGCTCGATTCGCTGATGGTGCTCGAGAATCTCGCAGCGCGATGCGCATCCGACAGCATGCTCGAGACCATGTTCAGGGAGGGCAGCGCGTACTGGCTGCGTGGCAACGATGAGCTCGCGCTCGCCGGACTTGGCGCTGTTGCGACGATTGCATCGGAAGGGACGAGCCGATTCGAAGGCTCGGACGCTGCGTGGGCGGCGATCCTGGACGGCTCACTCATTGACGATCAAAGCGACAGAGCGATCGGCACCGGCCGAGTGTTGATTGGCGGCTTCGCCTTCGAGCCCGAAGGACCGCGAAGCGAACCGTGGTCCGGATTCCCGAGCGGACATCTGATCGTGCCGCGGGCTCTGCTTACGTCGGCGGACGGTCTGACGTGGATCACGATGTCAGCGCTGATCGGCCCGGACGCAGACGTCGAGGCAGAAGTCGCGGCGCTGATCAAGCTGCGTGATACGACGCTTGCTGCCGCCGACGCCGGAAATTCTGAATCTGCGCGAGATGAGTTCACCTCCGGCGTCGAATTTCAGGATGAGAGGGATCCGGCCGATTGGCGCGCGGGTGTTGTTGCCACGACCGACGCAATTCGGAATGGAACGCTCGAGAAAGTGGTTCTCGCTCGCGCCTCGCATGCTCAAGCGCCGAATGACATCGATCCGTATGCAACGCTGCGAGCTCTTCGCGACGCGAATCGCAATGCATTCGTGTTCGGATACTGGCGGGGAGCAACGGCGTTCGTAGGCGCGAGTCCAGAGCGTCTCATTCGACTCGACAAGCGAAATGTTCAGGCGAGCAGTCTTGCGGGGACCGCGAGGCGCGGGGGAACCGACGCGGAGGAAGCGGAGATCGTCGCCGAATTGTTTGCGAGCGCGAAAGACAGGATCGAGCACGCCGTAGTCCTGAGCGCGCTCAAGGAAGTGCTGGCAGAATTCTGCGACGATGTAACGGCTTCGTCCGAACCGTCGCTGATGACGCTGCCCAACGTGCATCATCTGGAGACCGATGTTCATGGATGCCTTCGACCGGGCAACTCCCTGCTGAAAGTCATCGAGCGGCTTCATCCGACTCCTGCTGTCGGAGGAACCCCGCGTGATCTCGCACTTCAATTCATCAGAGACGTGGAGATGCTCGATCGCGGCTGGTACGCGGGCCCGATTGGCTGGATCGGGCGCGACGGCGGTGAATTTGCGGTCGCGCTCCGCTCAGCAATTCTCTACGGCTCGGAGGCAATGCTGTTTGCGGGATGCGGCATCGTCGCCGATTCGGAGCCTGATCTCGAATTCGCCGAGTCGGTGCTCAAGCTTCAGCCGATGAAGTCCGCGATTTCCCTGGGCGTCGCGATGCCTTCGTCGGGCTCGACGATCGTCGCTGCAGCTCCGGGCTGAAAGTGGAGCCCGACCGCGCGGCATTCGCATTCGTTGGAGCATTCGTGGACGAGATGGCGCGAGCGGGAATTCGTCATGTCTGCATAGCTCCCGGCTCGCGCTCGGCTCCGCTTTCAATGACGATCGCGAAGCATCCGGCTCTCAAAGTATGGATGCACATAGATGAGCGATCTGGAGCTTTCTTCGCTCTTGGACTTGCACGTGCGCTTGATGAACCTGTTGCGCTCGTGTGCACATCGGGTACGGCCGCTGCGAATTTTCTTCCGGCGGTAGTTGAAGCGCGTAGTGCTGGAGTTCCGCTGCTCGTTCTCACTGCGGATCGTCCTCCCGAGCTGCGTGATGTCGGAGCCGCGCAGACCATAGATCAGAATCGTCTGTTCGGTGCGCATGCGAAGTGGTTCGTCGAAGTCGCGCTTCCCGAAGCGACACCGGATCTGCTGCGGTATTCACGCACTCTCGCCGCGCGTGCTACTGCTATGACGAAGGCGATTCCGGCCGGACCGGTGCATTTGAATTTTCCCTTCCGTGAGCCGCTCGTTCCAGTTCCAGTCGATGCGCCGGCGAATCTGAGTTCCGATGACGCTCTCGCATGGAATGGACGCGACAACAATGCGCCCTGGGTGACTGTCTCTGATGGATCTCCTGCGCTCGATGATGAGACCGTTAAACGCATCGCGACTCGCCTGCATGCGGCGAAGCGACCGTTGATTGTGTGCGGACCTCAACACGAGACCGCGCTCGCCGGCTCGCTCTCATCGCTCGCGCGAGCTCTCGGCGCACCATTGCTCGCCGATCCGCTCTCACAGCTTCGCTGGGGCGAGCACGATCGGACAACGGTGATCGACCGCTATGATGCTTTTCTGCGAAACGGTCCGACTGCCGACAGTCTCTCACCCGATTTGATCCTGCGAATCGGCGGAGTGCCAACGTCGAAGACGCTGCTTCAGTATCTGCAACACAACAGTTCCGCGCCGTTGATCGTCGTCGATTCATCTCGCTGGTTAGACCCGACTCTCCTCGCGGAAGAGATGGTTCACGCCGATCCGAAGCAGCTTTGTGCTCAGATTCTTGACCACGTCGAAAGCAATTCACCCGCCTCCGCCGGTTCCGATTGGCTGGATCGTTGGCAGAAAGTGAATGGGGCAGCAACGCGTGCGCTTGACTGCTTCACGCAGGGACTCGACGAGCCGTTCGAAGGTCGAGCGCTAGCCGACGTCGTTGCGAGCCTGCCATCGAGCGCAACGATCTTCGTCAGCAGCAGCATGCCAGTGCGCGATCTCGACGCATTCGGCGCAGGTGATGACCGGGCGTTGAGGGTGCTGGCGAATCGCGGCGCGAACGGAATCGACGGAGTTGTTTCCACCGCGCTCGGCGCAGCCGCGGGGTTTAAAGCAATTGGAGCAGGCCCGCTCGTATTGGTAATCGGCGACCTTGCGCTCTATCACGACATGAACGGACTGCTTTCCGCAAAGCTGTATTCGCTCGATGCAACGGTTGTCCTGCTCAACAACGACGGAGGGGGAATCTTTTCTTTCCTTCCGCAGGCGGCGCATCCCGAGGTTTTTGAACAACTATTTGGAACACCGCACGGTCTCGACTTTTCAGCCGCCGCCGAGCTGTACGCAGCGGACTATCAGCGTGTCACAGATTCCAAGTCGCTTCGCTCCGCAGTCGAGACGGGCATCGGTCAACCCGGTCTTCATTTGATCGAGCTTCGTACTGACCGCGCACGGAATGTTACTCTGCATCGCGAGGCGTGGGCGGCGGTCGCGAGCGCCGTTGACGCACCCTGAAGCAAGCCGTGTGAGCAACCGACAGGACACCCGACATCTCGACGTCGATGTCGGCGACGAATTGGTCCTTCATGTCGGCGACACCGGCACAGGACCGCCGCTCGTTCTGCTGCACGGCTTTACGGGATCGTCGGAGACGTGGGCTCCGCTCATTTCCACCCTCGTCGCGGCGAACCGGGTGATAGCGATCGATCTTCCCGGACACGGCCGATCATCCTCCCCCGCCAGCCCTCGGCGCTTCTCGCTTGCATCGTTCGCGGACGATCTCGCTCGCGTTCTCGAAGTGCTTTCAGTCGAGCGAGTCGCGGTGATGGGTTACTCGATGGGCGGTCGCGCTGCATTGCGCTTCGCGCTCGCACATCCCGACAAGCTCGCTGCCCTCATTCTTGAAAGTACGTCACCCGGTATCGCCGATACTGAGCTGCGTCGCGAACGAAGCGCGACGGATACGGCATTGGCCGAGCGAATCGAACGTTACGGAATCGAGGCGTTTGTCGATGAGTGGGAAAGGCTGCCGTTATGGGAAACCCAGACATCGTTGTCCGATGTGGCGCGCGACGTCCTGCGGAAGCAGCGGCTTGCAAACCGGCCGAAAGGTCTCGCCAACAGCCTTCGCGGAGCCGGGGCCGGCACCGATGCTCCAGTGCACGACCGGCTCGGAGAGATTGGAGCACCGACGTTGGTGGTTGCAGGGGCTCTCGATTCCCGATATGTCGAGATTGCGGCGATTCTGGCGACGTCGATTCCGAATGCCATCCAACTCATCGTTCCCGCTACGGGGCATGCCGTTCACTTCGAGCGGCCCGAAGCGCTTGCCGATGCGACCGTCTCCTTCCTTCGTGGCGTACAATCGTCAGGCGCACGGTGCCCCTGATCTGATCGATTAAATTGCGCGACGAGCCGGTCCCCCGATCCAACCGGCGCAAACAAATCGAGGAGATGGCATGAGCGTGAAGTGGACGACGATAAAAGACTACACCGACATCAGATACGAGCGGTCCGAAGGCGAGGGGATCGCGAAGATTACCATCAACCGGCCCGAAGTGCGCAACGCGTTTCGGCCGGAAACGGTGTCGGAGCTGATCGATGCGTTCAACCATGTTCGCGATGACATGACGACCGGTGTCGTTCTCCTGACCGGCGAAGGAGATCAGGCATTCTGCTCCGGCGGAGACCAGCGGGTTCGCGGAGACGGCGGATACATCGGTGGAGACCAGATTCCCCGCCTCAATATTCTGGACGTGCAGAAGCAGATTCGATATCTGCCGAAGCCGGTGATCGCAGTGGTTGCCGGATATGCAATCGGCGGTGGACACGTTCTTCATCTCGTGTGCGATCTCACTATCGCAGCCGAGAACGCGAGGTTCGGTCAGACTGGACCAAAAGTTGGAAGCTTCGATGCCGGATACGGGGCGAGCTATCTCGCGCGAGTTGTCGGCCACAAGAAGGCTCGGGAGATCTGGTATCTCTGCCGGCAGTACGACGCGAAACAGGCGCTCGACATGGGACTCGTGAACACTGTCGTTCCCCTCGATCAACTCGAGGCGGAGTCGATTCAGTGGGCGAGAGAGATTCTCGAGAAGAGTCCGATGGCTTTGCGTTTCCTGAAGGCCTCATTCAACGCCGACACTGACGGACTCGCTGGCCTTCAGCAGCTCGCCGGCGATGCAACGCTTCTTTATTACCTCACGGAAGAAGCGAAGGAAGGCAAGAACGCGTTCCTCGAGGGTCGCAAGCCAGACTTCGGAAAATTCCCGCGGTTTCCGTGACGGCCATCGCCGGCGAGATCACGCCTGTCCGCGCGTGGCTTCTCGCTGCTCGGCCGGCGACTCTCCCGGCGGCAGCCGTTCCGGTAATTGTTGGCGCGAGCGCTGCGATCAGTGAAGGCGCTTCATTCCGTCCGCTCGTTTTCGTCGCGACTCTTCTTTGCGCGCTGCTGATTCAGACTGGCACCAACTTCGCGAACGACTACTCGGATTTTCATCGCGGTGCCGACACTGACCAGCGACTCGGACCCACACGAGTTACGCAAAGTGGGTTGATCAGCCAGAAAGCGGTGAGACGCGGAATCTTCGTCGCGTTTGGGCTCGCAGTTCTTCTCGGTGCATCTCTCGCGCTGGTTGGTGGATGGCCGATCATCGCAATCGGCGCGTTCTCGATTCTCGCGGGTCTCGCATACACGGGTGGTCCGTTTCCGTTCGGATACCACGGCCTTGGCGACGTCTTCGTCTTTCTGTTTTTTGGATTGATTGCGGTCACTGGAACGGCATACCTGCAATCGGGAGAATGGAGCGTATCCGCTCTCATTCTATCCGTGTCCATCGGTCTCCTCACGACGAACATTCTCGTCATCAACAACCTCCGGGACCTGCCCACCGACGCGGTCGCCGGCAAGCGCACGCTCGCCGTCCGCCTCGGCGACGGAAACACGCGGGGCCAGTACGCGCTTTTCATGGCGCTCGCATACACGATACCGGTCGCAGTGGCATTCACTGATCCAGCGCACCGCTGGCTGTTGCTTCCGCTGGTCACGCTTCCATTCGCAATCGGACTGTTGCGTGCCGTGCTCGGAGGGACGAGCGGCCGGGATCTGAACATCATTCTTGAGAGAACTGGCCAGCTTCTGCTGCTTTTCGGATTGCTGCTCGCAATCGGCGCGTTTCTCGGACGAACGCGGTAGGAGAGTTGTTCAGTCCGGAGCTCGCGATCGGGCAGCGCCCCACGACAGTTCGGGACTGGGTGGCCGAGCGTGCGGTTCAGATTCCGGAGCGCGTTGCACTGGTGGCGGATGGAAAGGCCTGGACCTATTCAGAGCTCGACGCTCGAGTAAGCCGACTGGCAAGACAGCTCGCTGCTCTTGGCGCCCGCCCCGGCGACCGCATCGCGACTCTTCTCCACAACGGAACCGCTGCGGCAACGCTTCCGCACGCCGCACTCAGGCTCGGCGCGACGATTGTTCCGTTGAACGTTCGGCTCACAGCGGCAGAAATTGCGTGGCAGTTGCATGACGCAGCTCCACGGGTGCTCATTGTCGAACCACGAACGGTTGATCGTGCACTGACTGCTCGTGATGAAAATCCTTCGCTCGCTGTTGCGACAATTGAGGGCGAAGTCGTGCACCGACTCGGCGGTCTGGATCCGATTGATCTCGAAGAATCCGACGTTCAACTTCGACTCGTCCATCCTGTCGATTCGGTTCTCGCGGTCATCTACACTTCGGGAACCACCGGCCGGCCGAAAGGCGCGATGCTGACGGTCGGGAATTTCTGGTATAGTGCTATTGGATCGGCGCTGAATCTGGGAACGCGCGACGATGATCGCTGGCTCGCGGTTCTTCCGCTGTTTCACGTCGGCGGACTGTCGATCATCATCCGATCTGCGATTTATGGAATTACGGCGATCGTTCACGACGGGTTCGCCCCGGACAATGTGAACGCAGCGATCGACGACGACAGAACTACTTTGGTATCTGTCGTTGCGGTGACTCTTGAGCGGCTGCTCGATTCGCGTGGGGCAAAGCCTTTTCCGAAAACACTGCGTGTCGTTCTGCTGGGCGGTGGTCCCGCGCCGCGTCCGCTTCTCGAGCGATGCGTGTCATCTGGAATTCCTGTCGCCCAGACATACGGACTCACCGAGACGACGTCGCAGGTCGCGACACTCCTGCCGCGTGATGCCGTGAGGAAGCTCGGATCAGCCGGAAGAGTTTTGCATCCCAATGAGCTTCAAATCGACCCGTCGCACGGCGCCGGGGTGGCTCATGCCGAAGGTGAGATTCTTGTGCGTGGTCCGATCGTAATGACAGGATACCTGAATCGTCCGGACCTGACGGCGACAACGATCACCGACGGATGGCTGCGTACCGGTGACATTGGGACGCTCGATGCCGATGGATATCTCTACGTTCTCGATCGGCGCGATGACTTGATAGTCACCGGAGGCGAGAACGTGTATCCCGCTGAAGTGGAGACAGTGTTGCTATCGCACCCGGGAGTGATCGAAGCGGCTGTTATCGGTGTCGATGACGCGCAATGGGGTCAACGAGTAGTAGCGATCGCGAGACTAACTGACGATGCCGAAGCAAACGAGTTGACTCTTCGGTCATTCTGCAGGGAGCGTCTCGCGAGCTACAAAGTCCCAAAAGAAATACGCTTCGTCACCGATCCCCTGCCCCGCACGGCCTCAGAAAAACTCCAACGGGGAGCACTTCGCGCATCAGAAGAGTCAAGAAAACACAACCGCCAACAACAAACGATCGACACGGATTGAACGGATTCACACGGATTGAAAAACCAAAAGCGCTTGTTGTCATCCGTGGAAATCCGTCCGATCCGTGTCGATCGTTTGTTGTTGGCGGTTTCGTTGTTGGGGGTTTGTTCTTAGATCTACCGAGTCTCGAAGACAGCACGCCGAACAGTCAGGTCATCGATAAACCCGACATCTATATCGACTCCAAGCCCCGGTACGTCCAACGGAACACGGACGAGTCCGGCAGAATCCTTGGTCCACGGCGGAACCACCACATCGCGCGCCCAGTACGTGTCTATCGTCTCCGGCGCGTATTTCGGCAACGCCTCGGCCACACATTCACTCCACACTGCCAATCCGTCTGCGTCGGACAACTCGAGTAGAAGAGTCCGTCGATTTTCTATGAGACCAGCAGCTGTCTGGAACGGCTCAACGAGTGGGAGATGAATCTCGCGGAGTGCAACGCGTGATAGCCGAATCACGGTGCGAGGGCTTTCCGCACTTCCGGAGCGACCTTGGTCCCATAAAGCTCGATCGATCGCATGATGGTTTTGTGCGGCAGAGTCCCGACGCTGAACTGAATCAGGAATCGCGTCATTTTGAACAGTTCGTGCTCATAGAGAATCTTGTCGATCACTTCCTGTGGACTGCCGAGCACCATCGCGCCTCGCGATGATCGCTCGGCTTCGAACTGTCGTCGCGTCGGAGGTGGCCATCCGCGCTCGCGTCCGATTCGTCCCATCGTATCGGCATATGCGGGCCATGCGATGTCCGCCGCTTCCTGCGAAGAATCCGCGATCAGGCCGTGCGAGTTGATGCTGAGCTGAAGCTTGGAAGTATCGTGTCCCGCGCGTTCAGCGCTTTGTCGATAGAGATCGGCGAACTGCACGAACCGCTCGGGCGCGCCGCCGATGATTGCGATCGCGAGCGGCAGTCCGAGCTTGCCAGCGCGCACGACCGATTGAGGTGTTCCGCCGACTGCGATCCAGATCGGCAGTGGATTTTGCAGTGGCCGCGGATATACGCCGAGGTTGTCGAGCGACTGCGTGTGACGGCCGGTCCAGGTAACTCGGACACTCTCGCGAATTCGAAGAAGCATCTCGAGCTTTTCCTGAAACAGCTCGTCGTAGTTCTCGAGATCGTATCCGAAGAGCGGATACGACTCGATGAACGACCCTCGTCCCGCCATGATCTCGGCGCGGCCATTTGACAGAAGGTCGACGGTCGCGAAATCCTGAAAGACGCGAACGGGATCGTCAGAGCTGAGAACGGTGACTGCGCTGGTGAGTCTGATCTTCTTCGTCGTCACGGCAGCAGCAGCGAGAACGACGGCAGGAGAAGAAACGACAAAATCCGGCCGGTGGTGCTCACCGACGCCGAAAACGTCGAGCCCGACCTGATCGGCGAGCTCGATCTCCTCCATCAGATCATGCAGTCGCTGCTGAGGACTGACTGTTTCGCCTGTCGCGGCGTCGGGCGTCGCTTCGGCGAAGGTATAGATGCCAAGTTCCATAATCGAATCTATCTCAGGTTCCTGATCCAATGCTTATGGCTTAAGGCGTATAGCTACTGCTGGAGGCTGTCGACTAAGAGCTAAACAGGGAACCAGGTCGTTCGCTTAAAGTCGGTAGTGTCTAGCAGCAGCTATAAGCCTTAAGCTGTAAGAATTGCTTACGCTGCGCGCCGAAGCTTCGTCTCCACAGGTGCCGCTTCCACCAGCTTGTTCCGACCGGGGATCAGCGCGTCGATCGACCATGCGCCTGCGCCCGTAATGGCAAGGAGGGCTGTCGAGCCGAGGAGCGAGAGTGGAAACTCAACGCCGGCGGGGTTGAAGAAGCCGCCCTTGATGTGGACCTGGAGAATCGCGACGACCATCGTCGACAGAAGACCGAATGACGCCAGGCGGGTCAGGAGACCAGTGATCAGCGCGAGTCCGCCAAGGAGCTCGACCAGTGCGACGAAAGGTCCGAGGATACCGGCCATTGGAATGCCCATCTGGCCAAAGGCTCCGGCAACGCCGTCAAAACCGAAGACGAAAATTTTCTGTCCGCCGTGAGCGACGAAGATCGCGCCGACTACCAGGCGGAGGATCGTCAGGCCGATGTTGATCTGGCGGTTCGATGCAGAGCTGAAGAGTGACATTTGTCGATTCCTTTCTAGTGAGTGAGAGATTCGTGTTACGACACTGCGTGTTATGACACCTATTTCTGAAAAAAGCTCAGTTGTGGCTCCGAACCAGGGTCAGCAGCTCGATGAGCTTCTCGAGATCTTTCTTCCCAAGGTGACCCAGTCCTTTTTCGTGCTGTGCTTCAACCTCGTCGTCCAGACTGTCAACCAGCTTCTTGCCTTCCTTCGTAATGCGGGTGGTAACCAGCCGCCGATCGGCTTCCGATCGCTCGCGCGTCACCAACCCAGCGTCTTCCATGCGGTCCAGCAGGCGAGTCGCATCCGGCATTCTATTGATAAGCCGCTCCGCGACCTCATTCCTGCATAGCCCCGCCGGCTCAGCGCCTCTCAGGATCCGGAGCACGTTGTACTGAGTTCCGGTGATCCCGTACGGCTTGAGCATTCGCTCGAAGTCATTGACCAGGATGTTCGACGTCCGAACAATGTTGAGCTGGGCCTCCTGACAGAGGCTTTTGAACGGCTTGTTTTGCTTCAGCTCACGTTTGAGGTCAGGTGACATGAAGGGAATATAGATGTTATAACATCTAATGTCAAGACACGTATTTTCCGTCGCCTTTGGGCTTCCATACCTGGACAGTAAGGCCCAAGCTTGGGACAATGTCAGACCACTCCCGTCATCCTGTAGTCCACATCGAGTATCCGGATTGGGTCGATTCAGTCGTCGACTGGAACAGGCCTTACGTCTCGGACGAAGACCGAATGCGCCTGGCGATCGACGTCTCGCGGGAAAACGTCGTGCGCGGCACTGGCGGGCCGTTTGGTGCGGCGGTTTTTGAATCAGAATCCGGACAGCTCATTGCGGTCGGCATGAACAGTGTCGTCCGCTACAACAACTGCGTGCTTCACGGCGAGATAATGGCGTTCATGATGGCGCAGCAGGCAGTCGGTTCGTTCACTCTGAATGCACCCGGCCTCGCCGCACACGACCTCTACACCTCATGCGAGCCGTGCGCCATGTGCCTCGGCGCAACCCTGTGGAGTGGAGTGCGCAAGGTGGTCTACGGCGCCGGGCGCGAAGACGCGTCGATGCTCAACTTCGAGGAAGGCCCGGTTTTTCCCGAGTCATATCAATATCTCGAGGACCGCGATCTCAAGATCGTGCGAAATGTGCTGAGAGAGGAGGCGCGTGCGGTGCTCGAACTGTATCGCGCGAACAGCGGCAGGATCTACAACGGATAACATCGCTTCCAAATGAAAGAAGACCTCACGCTGGCCGATTCACCGAAGCTCGCCGATGCATCGCGCCGGCTTCGCGATGCAAATCTCGCATTCGCCGCGGCGCATCCAGGCGAAAGTCCGGGACGACAGCCGGTTCATACCGTGTATGGAGGCGCGCAGCTCTTTGCCGCCGACTCGGTCCCCAAGCTCGGCAAGATCGCTCTCCGCTCGCTCGACCAGTACGCGCCCGATGCCGCGACACTCGGCAAAGCCGTCGGCATATCCGACCATCCCGCGCTCGATACGATTTATCAACGCGTTCGCGACAAGCTGAATCGCGAGCCCATCGAAGATTTCCGAATCGACTTCGAGGACGGCTACGGAAACAGACCTGACGCCGAAGAAGATCACCACGCTCACGTAGTTGCCGCCGAAGTTGCGAAGGGTCTGAAGGAAGGGACGCTGTCACCCTTCATCGGAATGAGAATCAAACCCCTCAACGAAGAGCTCCGCACGCGGAGCATTCGCACTCTCGATCTCGTGACGACGGCACTTGTCGAAACTGGCGGATTGCCTGAGCGCTGGGTCGTCACCATCCCAAAGATCACGATCGCCGAGCAAGTTCATTACACAGTCGCGGTACTGCGCGAGCTCGAGCGCAAGCTGGGTCTCGAGGAAGGGACGCTTCGGTTCGAGGCGATGGTCGAGACGCCGCAGATGGTTCTCGATTCCGATGGAACGTCGCTCTTGCCGAGGATTCTGGAAGGCTCCGACGGGCGGCTGCGCGGGGCGCACTTCGGCACCTACGACTACACGGCGTCGATCAACATCACGGCCGCTCATCAGCGAATGCAGCATCTCGCGTGCGACTTTGCCAAGCATTTCATGCAGGTATCGTTCGCCGGTACCGATGTGTGGCTCTCCGATGGCTCGACGACTGTGATGCCCGTTGCGATCCATCGCGCAGCGGCTGGCGCCGAGCTCTCGAAGAAGCAGCAGGACGAAAACACTGCCAGCGTTCATGGCGCATGGAAGCTTCACTTCGACGACATTCGCCATTCGCTTGCCGGCGGATTCTATCAGGGATGGGATCTTCATCCGGCGCAGCTCGTGACGCGATACGCAGCACTCTACAGTTTTTTTCTCGAGGGAATCGACGCTGCCGGAGTGCGACTCAGTAATTTCGTGGGAAAGGCGGCGCAGGCGACACTGGTCGGCGACGTGTTCGACGATGCGGCGACGGGACAGGGCCTGCTGAACTTTTTCCTGCGCGGAATCAATTCGGGCGCGATTACCGAAGCTGAGTCACTCCGCATGACCGGACTCACAGCGGATGAATTCCTCAGCCGGAGCTTTGTGACGATCATGAAGGGAAGGAAGTGAGCGGAAACACGATCGAGCTTTTCGATCTCGTCGCGCGATGGGTTCATGTCATCGCCGGCATCATGTGGGTAGGCAATTCCCTTCTCTTCAACTGGCTCGATCGCAGCCTCGTCCCGGCGAACATGCCGGGCCAGACGCAGAAACCGATCGGCACTATCTGGCTGCTTCACAGCGGCGGATTCTACTATGTCGAGAAAACGCTTCTTGACGGCGAGCGGATGCCGGTCCCGTTGCACTGGTTCAAGTGGCAGGCGTATACGACATGGATCAGCGGAGCTGCGCTGCTGTTCATCGTCTATTACGCGGGCGGTCGTGCGGCGATGAACGATCCAACGGTCCAATCCATCAGTCACATCGAAGCAAGTTTTGTCGGAATCGGAGCAATTGTCGCGGGATGGGCGTTGTATGAGCTGACGCAGCGCGTGATTGCGCCACGGATGCCGGCCATCGCGGCAGCGGTGTGGATCGCAGGATTCATTGCGATCGTAGTCGGTCTCACCCAGATGATCAGCGGGCGCGCTGCGTTCATTCACGTCGGCGCGATGCTGGCGACGATCATGGCGGGCAATGTCGCCATGACAATCGTGCCATCGCAGCGTGAGCAGGTCGCTTCGGTTGCTGAGGGACGCGGAGCGGATCCGGTTGTATCGGCGCGGGCGAAACGCGTTTCGATCTTCAACAACTATTTTACCTTTCCGGTGATCGTGGTGATGGTGAGCAACCACTTTCCATCGCTTTACGGTCATCGGTTGAGCTGGTTGCTACTCCTCGTTCTCGTCGCGGCTGGCGCGGCTGTTCGATACGTGCTCAACATGCGATGGACATATGCGGGCTGGGTTCCGCTTCTGGCGGGGACGATTGCGACCAGTATGCTGTTGCTATGGGGCATCGTGCGCTTCGGGGCTGCTCGCGCTCCGGTGATTGCTGTCACATCGACCGGCCCTGTTTCGTTTGAGGACGCGCGCCACGTGATCGATCGGAGATGCGCGGTTTGTCATTCGGAAAGACCGACCGATCTGACGTTCGGAGCTGCGCCCGGTGGCGTTATGTTCGACACTCGTGAGCAGATCGAATCGCGCTCCGCTCGCATTCTCGAGCGGGCGGTCAGAACGCGGACGATGCCGCCCGGTAACAAGACGAACATCAGTGACGCCGAACGAGAGCTGCTGGGACGGTGGGCGAGTCAGGCCACTGAGTCTCTCAGATGATGGCAGCGACTGATTCCCGGCGACTGCTCCAGCATTTTCTGGCTGCGCTCGCGTACCGAACACAGAAGGCGCTTCGCGGTGCGCCGCCGGATTTTGGAGATTTTGACGCCGGCGGAAAGATCCGTACTCCGTTTGAGCTCTTGTGGCACATGACCGGTCTAATGGGATATGCACGCACGATGTTCCACGGCGGTGATTTCGCTCCGCCGCGACTGGCGAATCTCGACGAAGAGATCGAGCGCTTTCACGCGACTCTCGCCGCCCTTCATCGTGACTTCGCCGACAAGTCGCTGACGGCACGCATCGGCGACACGCAGTTTCTTCAGGGGCCGTTATCCGACGCCATGACGCACGCTGGTCAGCTCGCAATGCTTCGGCGTCTGCATGGAGATCCGGTCGCGTCGGAGAACTTCATCTTCGCGAAGATCGACAGCGACAACATCAGTCGCGATCAGGCGGAGCCGGCCGCACCTGATTCTGAGTGGACGCCGGATCGCGGACACGTGCCGCCAGCGCCAAAACGGTGGTCGCCTCCTTCCTGAGAGCTTTTTCACCGCGCAAGCGCGGCTGTTTACCGCGAGCTAGCTGTGTGTTCCCATCGCACCTCGATCTGTTGCTTGATTCTTGCCTTGCTGAGTCTCGATGCCTCTCCGACTTAGCAAGTAACCGTTTTGTTTTTACCACCGAGGCCACCGAGGCCACCGAGGTTCGACTCGGCCATTCGAAAGCATGTCGACACTTGGATCAATCCTTTTTTGTTTTTCAAAAACGAGAAACAAGCAGTTCTCGGTGGCCTCGGTGGACTCGGTGGTAAAACAAGACGGTTGACCATTCAGCAGCCAGAACACTTCGCGTAATTAGACACAGCTAAATGAATCAACAATTCAGAACTGTCACAGCCGCAAGTATCATCGTGAGCGTGGTAGCATGCGGATCACCCGCAATGCAGTCGCTCGACGCAGGCATCGGCCCCAATCCGAGTTTGCCGCCGCCGGAAACTGCACTCATCCCGCTCGTCAACGTCGTCGACGCAAAAGGCTGGGCCCAAGGCGGCAAACCCATCGCCGCCGAAGGAACCACCGTCAACGCATTCGCGACCGGCCTCAGGCATCCGCGGTGGCTTTACGTTCTACCGAATGGCGATGTCCTCGTTGCGGAAACGAACGCACCACCGCGCCCTGAAAATGCAAAAGGCATCAAGGGATTTTTCTTCGGCGTATTCCAGAAGAAAGCCGGCGGAGCGGTGCCGAGTGCCAATCGGATCACACTGCTTCGTGATACCGATGGCGATGGTGTCGCAGATATTCGCACGCCATTCATCACCGGCCTCATGTCTCCATTCGGGATGGCGCTCGTTGGCAACACGTTCTATGTCGCCAATGCCGACGCACTCGTCCGCTTTCCGTACACACCAGGCGCGACACGAATCACTGCGCAGCCGACGAAAGTCACCGATCTCCCGGGTGGCAAGATCAACCATCACTGGACGAAAAGCCTGATCGCGTCGCGCGACGGATCGAAGCTCTACGTCGGTGTGGGCTCGAACAGCAATGCCGCCGAAAACGGAATCGAAAAGGAAGTCGACCGGGCCGCAATCTGGGAGATCGATCCCCGAACAGGATCGCATCGCGTCTTTGCGTCGGGTCTTCGCAATCCCGTTGGAATGACGTGGATTCCCGAAACGGGCGCTCTGTGGGTCGCCGTCAACGAGCGAGATGAGCTTGGCAGCGATCTCGTACCCGATTACATGACGTCAGTTCGGGACGGTGGATTCTACGGCTGGCCGTACAGCTACTACGGCGATCATGTCGACGCTCGCGTGAAGCCGCCACGCCCCGATCTCGTCGCGAAAGCGATTGTTCCCGACTACGCGCTCGGTGCGCACACGGCATCGCTCGGTCTAACGTACGCAAGCAGCACGTCATTTCCGCGCGAGCTGAACGGCGGAGTCTTTGTCGGGCAACACGGCTCCTGGAATCGCGAGCCGCGGAGCGGTTATCGCGTGATCTTCGTTCCGTTTAGCGGAGGAATGCCTTCAGGCAAACCAATCGAAGTGCTGACT
This sequence comes from Gemmatimonadales bacterium, assembly GCA_039933985.1. GTDB lineage: Bacteria > Gemmatimonadota > Gemmatimonadetes > Gemmatimonadales > Gemmatimonadaceae > UBA4720. The sequence goes on from JBDTNA010000002.1 coordinate 22,358, forward strand.
GGTTTCGTCACGCCGGATGGCGACGCGATGGGAAGACCTGTCGGTGTCGCAATCGATAGTCGAGGCGCCTTGCTCGTTGCGGATGATGTCGGGAATACTGTGTGGCGGGTCAGCGGCTCGAGTCACTGAACATCGGGGGGTTTTAGCTCCCGCGATACGTCGAATATCCGAACGGACTGACCAGCAGCGGCACATGGTAGTGTGAATCCCCGTCGATCTGAAACTCGATCACGATGTGATTGTAAAAGCTCGATCGCTTCGACGACGTGAAGTAGTCTCCGACAGCGAAAGTGAGCTTGTACTCGCCTTCGGCAAGCGACGTCCCGCCCTGCATCAGATCCCGAACCCTGCCATCCTCGTCCGTAACACCGGACCCGATCAGCGATGAATCCCTCTCCAGCTTGACGCGCACTCCCTGGGCAGGTTGGCCGAGCGATGTGTCGAGTACGTGCGTGCTGATCGTGCTCATTTCGTGTCTCCGAATAGCTTCTTCAATCGAAGCTGCGTGATCTTCCTCTGTTCCTCGGCCGCAACGTGAAGCTCTTTCTCCGGATTATTGGCGAGACGCTTTCGCGCAATCTCGAGCAACTGCTCGGGAGTTTTGCCGGTCGCGCAAACTATATAGATGTGCCCGAACCGGTCCTCGTATTCCCGATTTACCTTCGCGAGCTCGGATTGAACAGTCTCCGTCGCCGATTGGACTGCACTTTGTTCCCCTGCTGACCATTCGGCCGCGCGTGACGATTGTGTCGCCGCGGCTTGTCGATCACCGATTCGCGGATGGTGCGAGAACGCCTCGTGCCGGTCGTCGTCGGTGACGAGATCCCACGCTTCGTCTGCCGAAGCGAGCACATCGGCAACGGATCCGAATGGACGCCTGCGAACCATCTCCTTCACCCAGCGCGAGGAGCCACAGCACGATCTCAACGCTTCCGCCGCCTGTCCGGCCGGGATCGAGTCGAGCTCTTCAACTTTCACGTATCAAACCGCTCTTCCGCACAGTCTCAGGCGCGCAACCCCGCCGTCCGGAAAGATGTTGAGTCTTACGTGAGTAGCCGGCCGTCGCTCAGCAACATGGAAATGATGTTGCGCATGCGGATGAGCCGGCGAATTCGGAACGAGCTCCGTCCATATCGCCTTGCCTGTGTCAAACTCCGCGGGATCGTCGCCCAAGTCGGCTGACTCGAGCATGACGCTGCCTGGTGCGTTGCCTTTGAAGTGATCGGTGTCGAGCTCGACTCGCTCGACAATGCCGCGACGCGCGAGACGAACGATTGTCCAGTCGTGACCGGGACCGCGACGACGCTTCGTTTCCCATCCGTCTCCCATGTGCGTCGATCGGCCAGGGAGAATGAGATTCTGCCGGTGACCATAGTGCATGTCACTACATTCGACCACGAAGCCGCCGTTCTCCATCGCAGCAAGATCAACTTCGCGATCGACATTGAACACGCCATCTTCGGGCACGACTTCGCCGTGCACGCGCAGTCTCGCAACTCCGCCGTCGGGAAAGATGTTGAGCCTGAGGTGCGTGACTCGCCGATCATAGCCATTCACCTCGAACGGATTCGCTGCATTCCCCTTCAGCTCGCTCTCGGGAAGAAGCGTCGCCCATTTCACTTCATTGCTCTCGAGGTTTTTTGCTGACGGAGTTCCATGAAGTGCGCAGGACTCGATGCTGGCACGCTCGGGATAGTTGCCGGTGAAGAACGAAGTGTCGATCACCACCCCGCGGACGATTCCCGGTGCGCCCAGCCGAATGATCGCCCAGTCGTATCCAGGTGAACGACGGCGGCGCGTTTCCCAGCCGTCCATCCACTTTCCGCGCTCGGTGTAGACGCCTTCGCGCCATTCGGGCGCGGACGATTTTATCAGCGCTTCCTTCGGCGCAAAAAATTCGTCGTTGGCAGCAACGACTGAGCCTCCAAGTCGTTCCGACGCAAGATCGATGAGATCGGTGAATGCCAACAGGACCCCCAAGATTCAGGTTGAGCTGACAAAGACGCTGCGGCCGCCGACGTAAGTTCTGACCACTATTCCGTAGAGCTCGTGATCAAGGTACGGCGTGACCTTATGACGATGCAGCAGCGACGCAGCGGTCACAACAAAGCTCGCGTCAGGGTCCCATATCGCAATATCGGCATCAAATCCGGGAGCGATTGTACCCTTCTTTGACTGGAGCCCCGCTAGTCGCGCGGGTGCTGCGCTCATCCATTCCGCGATTCGCTCGGGGCCAACCCTGCGCTGCCTCGCCCCAGTCCAAACCGCTGACATCGATAGTTGAAGCGATGCAATTCCACCCCATGCCGAAAAGAAGTCACCCTTCGTGTCTTTCAGCGCCGGAGGGCAGGGCGAATGATCGGACGCAACAAGGTCGATCTCCCCGGCAATGAGCGCATCCCATAGCCGCTCGCGCTCCTCCTCTTCACGAATCGGCGGAGCGCATTTAAACTCCGTCGCACCGTCGGGGATTCCTTCCGCCTTGAACGTGAGATAGTGCGGACATGTCTCGACGGTCAAAGGAATCCCGCGTCGTCGCGCTTCATAGATGATGTCGAGCGAAGTCGCCGATGAGAGGTGGACGATGTGCACCGCGGTCGGACACCAGTCCATCAACCGCATCATCATCTCGATCGCTGCATGCTCGGCCTCTACGGGTCGACACGCCAGGTAGTCAGCGTATCTGCGAGATGAGCCAACCATCGGACGAAGCCGCGCGGGATCTTCGGCGTGCACCATCAGCGGAAGTCCGAGCGTTGCGAGGATCGGGAACGCCTTGCGCAGATCGTCTTCCGTCACATGCCCGAACTCGTCAACGCCCGACGGAGTGAGGAAGCACTTGAACGCGCGGACTCCCGCCGCTGCGAGCGGCTCGAGCTGATCGGCGTTTCCGGGAACGACGCCGCCGATATACTCGACGTTCACGACACTTTGGTCTCTCGCCGCGTTTTGCTTCACCGCTAACGCCTCGACGGTCGTCGTCGCCGGAATCGAGTTGAGCGGCATATCGAGGATCGTCGTGACACCACCGGCCGCGGCCGCGCGCGTGGCGGTGGCGAAGCCTTCCCATTCCGTCCGGCCGGGCTCGTTGACATGAACGTGAGTGTCAACAACTCCTGGCATTACGATCAGATCGCCCGCATCGTGAACGTCGCTCGACAACTCGACGTCATCGTATGACGCAACCCGATCGATGCGTCCGCCCGAAATGTGAATTGACGCGGCTTTGATTCCCTCAAGCGTGACGACACGCCGGCCGCGGATGACTGTCAGGCCGTTTCCGCCCAGAAGCGGCGCAGCAGATTCTGAGAAACGCGGCGCCGGTAGTCAGCAGTTGAACGTACATCGTCGATCGGCTTGAGCTCTTTCCCAAGAATCTCGACCGCTTCATCGATCGACTTGCCCGACTCGAGGGCATTCTCCGTCAGCGGAACGCGAACGACTGTCGGCGCGACACTTCCGAACGCGATTCGCGGGGCCGGCCCGCGAACCGCGGCCATCACGATCTTCGAGATCGCCTGCGCCGCACGAGTTCCAACCTTCCGGAACCATTGCTTGCCGTCCACGCGCGGTACTTCGATCGCGACGATCAATTCATCGGGACGCATGACTGTCGCGCGATATCCCGTGTAGAACGCGTTGATCGGAACATGCCTCTCCCCGTGAACGCTTCGCATCACGACAATCGCATCGGCAGCGGATAGCACAGGCACGCCGTCAGCCGCAGGAGATCCGTTCGCGATGTTGCCGCCGAGCGTTCCACGATTCTGAATCTGAACGCCACCGACAAGCCGCGACGCCTCGGCGAGCATCGGAAGTCGCTCTGAAACAAGGTGCGATTGCATCAAGGCCGTGTAACTCGTGAGCGCGCCAATCACGAGCGAGTCTTCGTGAACAGAAATCGTGCGAAGCTCATCGAGTGCCCAGATGTCGAGAAACTGTCGCGGCACGAGCGTCCCGAAATTCAAGGCGACGTACAGATCGGTCGCACCGGCGATCGGCGTTCGTGGCTCGTCGCTGAGAATCTGCAGCGCCTCATCGACGGACGATGCTTTCCTGAGATCGATCTCCGAGATCGCCGTTCTCATTCGATCACCAGGCTTCCGGCCTCGGTCGGCAACGGCATTCCCCGCCATTTGAGAATCGCGCGATAAATCGCCGAATAGCCGGTGCAGCGACAGAGATTTCCGGCGAGCGCGATCTTTACTTCCTCGAGCGTCGGCTCAGGTCCCAATGTCATCGCCGCCATGATCATTCCCGGTGTGCAGATGCCACACTGCGCACCGACCTCGTTCATGAACAGCTCCTGAAGCGGGTGATTTCCACCGAGCCCTTCGATCGTGACGACTTCGCATCCTTCGACCTGACCGACGGGAATGATGCACGAGCAAACTGGCTCGCCATCGACGAGTACGGTGCAAGCTCCGCACTCTCCTTCCCCGCACCCTTCCTTTGATCCCGTTAGATGAAGCTCTTCGCGCAGGACATCGAGAAGGCGTGAAGCAGGACTCGATTCAGTCTGCGTTGATTCGCCATTCAGCGTGAACTGCGTCATGCGGTTCCGCAGGTCGAGAGCAGCTCCGGTGTCGCAGGAATGTCGCGTACATCAATGCCGAGATGTCGCAGTGCGTTCACGACAGCTGGCGCGGGACCATCCATCGGAAGCTCGCCAAGTCCCTTTGCTCCAAAGGGTCCGCCCGGATACGGATTCTCCATCATCACCACATCGAGCTCGGGCATGTCGAGCGTTGTCGGAATCACGTAGTTCGTCAGCTGACCGTTCGCCATCGCGCCGTTTCGCATCACGACTTTTTCGAGCAACGCGTAACCGAGTCCCTGCGCCGTTCCGCCTTCGATCTGTCCGCGCGCGAGAGCAGGATGAATCGGCCTTCCGAACTCCTGTACTGCCGTGAGCTTGATCGGCTTCACTTCATAGGTATCGGGATCATATTCCAGCTCCGCGACATCGCAGCCCCATCCATATGTAGCATACGCGTCGCCACGATACAGCGAATCGTCCCATTGAATCCAGTCGGGCGGCTCGTACATCCGCTCGACGGTGATCGCGCCGTTCTTCGCGTAATACTCGGCGGGTGTAAGGCTCCCGAGCTTCTCCTTCATCTCGTGGGCGCATTCCTCGAGGATTTTCCCGACGACCATGCAAGTGCGCGAGGCGACCGTCGGTCCGCTGTCGGCAACGCGTGACGTGTCCGGCTGCGCAACATCAACGTCTTCATATGGTATACCGAGCGCATCGGTGACGATCTGGGCGTGCATGGTGCGGGTTCCCTGGCCGATCTCTGTACTTCCCACCGCGATGCGGACTCCCGACGGAGTAAGCTCGAGTCGCGCGCGCGATTTCAGATTGCGCTCGCCTGCTCCGGTAAATCCGGCGCCGTGATAGAAAAGCGCGAGGCCGATCGCTCGGTTCGTTCCCTTCCATTCTTTTCGCTTGCGATCGAAGTCGGTGCGGCGGACGGCTTCCTCGAGAACCATGTGCGCGCTCGCATCGTCACGCAGTGTCTGCCCAGTTGCGGTCTTGTCGCCCGGTCGAAGCGCGTTGATCCTTCGCAGATCCACCGGATCCATCCCGAGGTGCTCGGCGATACGATCCATGTGCACTTCGACGGCGAATTCCGTTTGCGGTGCACCGAATCCGCGGAACGCTCCGTTCGGCGGCGTGTTAGTGAAGACCGTGCGGCCGCGAATGTGGATGTTGTCGCAGTTGTACGGACCGGCTGCGTGAATGCAGCCGCGCGAGAGAACTGTGGGTGAAAGCGTGACGTAGGCGCCACCATCCATCAAAACGTCGATATCCATCGCCACGAGATGGCCGTCGCGTGTAAGCGCCGTTCGGTGTCGCACGATCGACGGATGACGCTTCGTCGTCGCAACCATGTCCTCAGAGCGATCGTAGATAATCTTGACCGGCCTGCCGGACTTGAGAGCGAGCATTACTGCGTGTCCCGAGATCATCGACGGGTACTCTTCCTTTCCGCCGAATCCGCCTCCTGTCTCTGTCTGAATCACACGAACGTTCGGGTGTGCGGAGCCGAGCAGGCAGCGAAGCGCCTTGATGACGTAGAAAGGGCACTGGACCGAGCCGTAGATCGAGATGCCGCCATCTTCAGGAACGGCGATGACGCCGTTCGGCTCGATGTAAACGTGCTCCTGGTGTCCGGTTGTGTAGGTGCCTTCGACGATGACGACGCCATCGTTGCCGAGAGCCCTCTCGGCATCTCCCTTCACTATCTCGACCGATTTGAAGACCTGCGTCGACTTTTCCGGATCGAAGAGGGGTTCGGACTCTTCGTATTCAATTACCACATTTGCCGCGTTCAGCTTCTCACGATCTTCATGCGCAAGAAGAAGAATCGGCTCCGCCATGTGGCGAATCTCCGACTCGGCGAGAAATGGCTGGTCTTGCGACATCAGATCGACCGCGTTCTTCGCGGGAACATCGTGGTAGTCCACGATTGTGAACCCGGTCTTATCGAAGTCAAGCTTGATCGATTTGATCTTTCCGCGTGGAATCGTTGACCGGATTGTCCGGCCGTGGATCATTCCGGGAAACGTGATGTCGTCGGCGTATTTCGCCGCGCCGGTGGCTTTGCCGATGCCGTCTTTTCGCGCGACGCTCGTGCCTACTGCTGTCATTCGGGGAAGATGCGGTTCGCTCACGAGTCGGGCAAGCCGACCGTGGCTTTCGCGGATGGAAGAAGCGGCTCACATTGATGGAATGACGACGCATCGAGCCATTGTAGAAGCCCTTCGGACGACGGCAGCGAGCGGTACGCCGATCGTACTCGCCACTGTCGTTCGCGTTACCGGCTCGAGTTACGGAGGAGTCGGAACTCGAATGGTCGTCCGCGTCGATGGCTCGACTGTTGGAATCGTCAGCGGCGGGTGCCTTGAAACCGATCTCGCCGAACAGGCGAAGAGAGTTCACAACGACGGAACGGCGAAAGTCGTCACCTACGACACCCGCGCCGATGACGACGCAGCATGGGGACTCGGGCTCGGCTGCAACGGCCTGATCGATGTTCTGCTTGAGCCGATGACTCCGGTAATCGCGGGCGCGTTCGCGGTTCTGCTCGAGGAGGCGCTGAACGCGACGTCAGCGTCCGTTCTCGCCACGGTCATTCAGTCGGCAGACGATGAAAAAAGTGTTGTTGCCGCTCACGCGCTGCTGAATGGCGACGCGGATCAGACAACTGGCGACTGGGGAGATCGAGGCGCTCTCAATTCTGCACGCGGCGATGCCGGTGAGGCGCTCGCCGCGGGGCGACGTGGACTCGTCCGCGAGTATGGCGACGTGAATGTCGCATTCGAGGTAGTGCATCCGGCCGTTCGCCTCGTGATCTGTGGCAGCGGTCCTGACGTCATTCCACTCGTTCGATTCGGCGCGGAGCTCGGTTGGACGTCGACCGTTGTAGATCATCGGCCGATCGAGCACGCGCACGCCGAGCGTTTTCCGGGAGCGCGGGTGGTCGAGTGTGCTGATCCGATGAAGCTCGCGAGCTCGGTCGCGCTCACTCCGCAGACGGCGGCTGTTGTGATGTCGCACCATTTCGCGCGCGACCTCGACTATGTCCGCGCGTTGCTCGCATCTGACGTGGGGTATATCGGAGTGCTTGGGCCCCGCGCGCGTGCTGAGCGCATGCTCGCCGACATCAGTTCTGCCGGTTATACGCTGCGTGGAACTGAGCGAATGCACGCGCCTGTAGGGATGGATATCGGTGGCGATGGGCCGAACGCGATCGCGCTATCGATTATCGCAGAAGTTTCTGCGGTGTTGAGCGACCGGTCGGGTGGGCATCTCCGCGATCGGAAAGGGCCGCTGCACGCTTCGGCTGCACTCGGAGGCTCGGCCAAGCAGTAAACTGCCTTGTTAACCACCGAGGCCAAACAAACCGCAGCCCTCTGGCGGCGTCTCCATAGATTGACGCCAATGCCAGAAAAGGCGAAGCCGCAAATCACTGCAATCATCCTCGCGGCGGGTGGCTCAACCAGATTCGGTGCATCCAAGCAGCTTCATCGGTACGCCGGCGAGCCACTCGTCAGACGAGCGGTGGCCGCTGTTCTTAGCGCCGGCATCGAAGAGGTGATCGTCGTAGTCGGGTCCGGCGCAGACGAAGTGTCAAGAATGCTCGATGACATGCCCGACGTCCGCATGGTTGCGAACGCCCAGTGGGACACTGGTATCGCATCATCGATAAAAGCCGGAATAACGGCGACCAACCAAGCGGAAGGCGTTCTCATCACGCTTGCAGACCAGCCCCTCATCGACTCGACAGCGCTCGGGCATCTCATCGAGCTCTTCGACGAGACCCACCGCATCATTGCATCGAAGTACGCCGACACGATCGGCGTCCCCGCGGTCTTCGGCGTCGAACATTTCGAGGCGCTGAAATCACTCACCGGAGATCATGGCGCCGGGCTGTGGATCCGCCAAAGAATCGCTGAAGTAACCGTCGTTCCCCTCGACGCCGCGGCCATCGACATCGATACTCCTCTAGACGCAGCACGACTCGAGGAGCCCTAATCCATGCCTGACACGCAAGGCGATTTCCTGATCTACGGAGCGACCGGATACACCGGTGAGCTGATTGCACGGCGTGCAGCCGGCGCCGGAATGCGCCCTGTTCTCTCGGGAAGAAATGCATCCGCGATCGCAGGACTCGCGAAAGAGCTCAGCCTTCCGCACATCGCTGCGAGCGTAGACGATCCTGCATCGCTCGATCGCGCCATCGACACGATCGACGGCAAGAACAGACTCGTTCTCAACTGCGCGGGCCCATTTGGCCGCACGGCCGATCAAGTGTCCGATGCATGCATGAGGAAGTCGGTTCACTACCTCGACATCACCGGCGAGATCAACGTCTTCGAGATGCTCGCGCGAAAGGGATCGCGCGCGAAGCACATGAACGTCATGCTGCTCCCCGGCGTCGGTTTCGATGTCGTTCCAAGCGATTGTCTCGCCGCTTATGTCGCGCAGCGCCTTCCCGCCGCGACGAATCTGGTCATCGCTATCTACGCAGGAAGCCGAATCTCCCGCGGCACCGCGCTCACATCCATTGAGAACATGGGACTCGGCGGCGCAGTCAGAAAAGACGGAAAGATTCAGCGCATTCCGGGAGCATGGAAAGACCGGCTCGTAGAGTTCGATAAGGGGCCGATCCGCGTCACGACGATGCCGTGGGGTGACGTGGCAACTGCGTGGTACAGCACCGGCATTCCCAACATCGAAGTCTACATGGCCATCCCTGCAGGCATGCGGAGAGTCCTTCGCTATGGCCGGCTCGCAATGCCGCTGATCTCGTCGAAGCCCGTGAAGATGGTTCTCGCATCGCGCGTGAAGAGCGGTCCTCCGGGACCGACAGCAGAACAACGCGAGAAAGGACGCAGCCGGTTCTGGGCCGAAGCCACGGAGGCATCCGGCAACAGCTTCGCGGCGAAGCTGTACGCTCCCGAGGGATACGAGCTTACAGTGAGAACCGCGATCGAATGCGTGTTCCGAACCCTGAACGGAATGGCGACGCCAGGCTTTCAGACGCCTTCGCGAGCGTTCGGCGCCGAGCTAATCATGTCGATAGATGGAGTTCGCCGAGAGGACGCGCAGCGCAATCGTCGATAGTTTTAGAAAAGCAGCCGAACCGGAGGCAGCTGGTTGGAAAATTTCGCGACAACAATAGCGCTGATCGGAATTGTAATCGTTGTTGCATCGCTGCTCTCGGGAGTGCTCGAGAAGAGCGGGCTTCCTGTCGTCGCCGTATTCCTCGCCCTTGGCGCAGTACTCGGCCCATACGGCCTCAACTACGTCAATATCGGATTTGAATCGCCGGCGCTTCACGCCCTGGCGATGCTCGGGCTCGCGCTTCTTCTCTTCAGCGATGCTGTCACTCTCGACCTGCCTGCCGTTCGCGAGCAGAAGCCGCTGCTTTGGCGATTGCTCGGACCCGGCACGATCATTCCCGCCGCGTTGGTTACGCTCGCCGCTCGCTTTCTCCTCGATGTGTCGTGGCCGGCCGCCGCGATTCTCGGTGCGGCACTCGCGTCAACAGATCCGGTTCTGCTCAGGAGCGTGCTTCGCTCACGAAGCTTTCCGCCGGTTCCGCGCACAGCGCTCCGCATCGAGACGGGAGTGAACGACGTTGTGCTTCTTCCTGTGGTTGTCCTATCCATTCTCGCGTTGCGTTCTTCTGCTGATGGCATCGCGCTGAGCGGAATGGTTGTAACGCGAAATATCGTCGGACTGTTCATTCTGGGGCCGGGTATCGGCGCGCTCGTGGGATGGCTCGGAATCATTATGCTCGAGCAGATCCGCTCGCGAATTGGAGTGAGGCGCGACTACGAGTCGCTCTATGCGCTAGGACTCGCATTTACCGCGTTTGCGCTGGCGGAAGGAGTTGGCGGCAGTGGATTCCTTGCCGCGTTTGCTGCGGGACTTCTCGTCGCGTCGCAGGATGTCGAGCTGTGCGACTGCTTCCTCGAATACGGCGAAGCAACCGCAGAGATGCTGCTGCTTCTGACATTCGTCGCGCTCGGAACGGTTCTCATCTGGACGGGCATCGCCGTCATTGATTTCCCAACCGTCGTCTTCGCCGTGATCGCACTTGTAGCGCGCACCGTCGTTCTCTACCCAGTGCTTACAGCGGGCCATGTCACGGGCCGCGATCGCCGGCTCATCGCGTTCTTTGGACCGAGAGGGTTGAGCTCGCTCCTTCTTACGCTGCTGCCGGTGTTCGCTGGGATTGCAGGGAGCGAGCGGCTGTTCTCCGTTACGTGTCTCGTAGTGCTGATGTCGGTCGTGATCCACGGCGGAGGAATCGCGGTTTTCCTCCGGCGAACTTCGCGCAAGGCGGCATCCGGTCAGCCCACCGCCGCGGTGTCGCCCGCTGATTCGCTTGCAGCTCCAGTCGTTACCGGGCCTGCTGCTGGTGCTTCGGTCGCTCCCACGCGAGTAAGGGGAGCGCTTCCAATCGTAGCGGAAAGTGAGGAGCCGAATCAGGCACCGAATACAATCACGATCGAAGAAGTGCGACAGATGCAGGCATCCGGGGATCAATACGAGCTCATCGACGCCCGCGCAGATCGCAATCGCCGAGGTTCCGATACGCAGGCAAGCGGATCGGTGCGCCTTCATCCAGATGATCCGGTTCGAGATGCAACCGAGAAACGTCTCTCCCAGCGATCGACGCTCGTCGTCTATTGTGCTTGACTGGACGAAGCAACGAGCGCCCGTGTGGCGCTCCAGCTGAGAAGGGCAGGTTGGCCGAAAGGGCGCGCGCTCATCGGCGGCTGGCGCGCGTGGCAGGACGCGGGAATGCCCGTCGAGCCGAAGTCCGGTGATTGAGGTTCGTGACACCACCTGATCACCACGGATCGGCGCGCGAGCGATTTCTCGCGTTCCGGCGAAAGCAGGGCAAGTCACCGGCACTCGAGCAGCGAATGCTCACCACGCGCGGGCTCGAGTTCGCCGTCTACACCAGTGCGCCTGTTGAGAATGCCCTTCCCTTGTTGTGCATCAACGGCGGATTGCATTTCGGCCACGACGTTCTCTGGCCCGCGCTCGCTCCGCTTGCGGCCAATCGACAGCTGGTGTTCTTCGATCAGCGGGGACGCGGCAGGTCGCAGCAATCCCCTGCCGCGCGAAATTCGCGCATTGAATTCGATGCGGGCGATGCAGTCTCTCTTCGCATGGCGATGGGAATCGAGAAGTGGAATGTTCTCGGTCACTCGTGGGGCGGTGGAATCGCGATGCTCGCAACCGCGCAGGATCAGTCCGCGGTAAGTCGACTCGTGCTCGTCGATGCGGTCGGACCAACGAGCGAGTGGCTGTCGCGACTGCATTCCACTGGCGTCGAGCGTCTCACAGGCGATCGTAAAGCCGCATTGGAGAGCCTCGATCCTTCCGCGCTTCACGTTGACGACATTGCGAAACACGCAGAGTACACATCGGCCCTCTACCCGGCGTGGTTCGCCGATCGTGAATTCGGTGCAATCTTCTCGTCACCGCGCGCGAACAGCCCGACAGGTGCCGCTGTTGCAGCACGACTTCGGCGCGAGGGTTACGACTGGACCGACATCATCAGGTCGATACGAACGCCGACGCTCGTGATACACGGCGAGGATGATCTCCTCGATGTCGAAGTGGGCCGCAATATATCCGCGCTGATTCCGGATTCCGAGCTATCCAAAATTCCTCACGCCGGCCACATGCCATTCTGGGAAGCGCCGGACGAATTCTTCGAGCGTGTCGAGACCTTCCTGAGGGACTGAACGAACTCTTCGCCCCCTTTTTGCATTCGGGCAGGCCATGACTGTCGAGAAAGACAAACCAGAACAACCCGAAGGAACTGACGTCTACGATGTTGCGATTGTGGGCGGCGGACCGGCGGGCCTAACAGCCGCGCTGTGGCTCTCGAGATACCTGCATTCGGTGATTCTGATCGATTCGGGAGATCCGAGAAACTGGGAAACGCGCGGCATCAATGGGTTCCTCGGATCTCACGGCATTCCATCACCCGATCTGCGTGCGCGCGGTCGAACAGATGCGGAAAAGTACGGGGCACTCTTTGTCGCTGGAAACGTCACCACGGTGAAGAACGCAAACGGCGAACGATTCACGTTGAATCTCACCGATGATCGCTCATTCGAAGCGCGGCGCATGCTGCTCGCGATCGGCATCAAGGACGTGTGGCCGAACATTCCCGGTTTGAGCGACTGCTACGGCGAGACTGTCCATGTCTGCCCGGATTGCGACGGCTACGAAACGCTCAATTGCAAGACGGTCGTGATCGGTTCAGGAAGAAAAGCGGTGGGAATGGCGCTCGCGATCGCGAACTGGACGCACGAGATCGTGATTTGCACGAACGGTGAGCCGGCGAGCATCGAGGCGGCTCACCTGGAAAAACTCACGGCGCTGAACATTCCTGTTCTCGAGTCGAAGGTGACGCGGATCAACTCGAAGGATGGAGAGATCAAGTGCATCGACTTCGAAGATGGAATGCAGCTCGACTGCGACCGTCTCTATTTTGCGATCGGCCAGTATCCGGCAGACGATCTCGGAGCTCAGCTCAAGTGCGAGCGCGATGATACGGGGTTGATCAAGGTGGACGACCGCAACCGCACTTCGGTCCTAAACGTTTTCGCGGCGGGCGACATTGCACCCGGGCCGCAGCTCGCTATTTCAGCGGCATCGGAAGGCGCAATCGCATCGATCGCCATTCACGCCTCCCTCGTTCCCGAATCTCGAAGGCTGGACTGAGCTGGTGGATTACCAGCGCAGCGTAAGATTCTGCGCCTTGGGTCCGCGGAGAATACGGAGCATTAGTGAGTTCTCGCTCGCCAACCGTACGAGGCGTATAAGCTCACCCGGATTCTGAATCGGTTCATTCGCGGCCTTGACGATTACATCGCCGCCCTTGAGTCCGGCTTCGCCTGCCGGCGTTCCCATCGCGACTTTGATGACGAACACTCCCTCCCCTCTAACCTTCAGCACCTGACGCAGATCGTCACTTAGCTGAGTCAGCTCGGCACCAAGAAAGCGGAGCGTTGGTGACCCTGATCCCATCACGAGCGGAGCGACTGAGAAGAGCGGTTCCCGGGGCCGCTCGGTGGTCACGTTACGATTCAGAAGCGTTTCCGTATTCGCACGCTGCGTAGCTCCGACAGGCGCTGGAGCCGGACCGATCCACTGGATTTGCACATATGCTTTTGCTTCCAAAGGCCGCTCGATAACCATGAGCGATGCGGTTTTGGTGAGGTCGTTCCGTTTATAGCGAAATACGACCTTCTGACCTGGCGCGAGAAGGCTCGTCATCGGAATCGGATTCTTCCTGAAATCCTGCGAATTGATCGAGATCAGCACGTCACCCGCCTGAAGTCCTGCCTTTTCAGCGGGCGATCCAGGATCGATTGATTCGATCGTCGGATAGTCCGTGAACGTCATCGTTCCCGACTCTCCGACTGTTCCGATACCTGTCGTGATCACCACACCAACCCACCCCTTCGGACCCTGCGCCTTTGCAATCGCAGGCACTGCTGCGAGAAGAGCGGCGAGTCCCAAGCCGAACGATCGAGTAAACCTCATTGCCTGCATCCCTAGAACCTGTTGAGACTCACGCCGGCCGGACGAAGCGTCGTCCCAAGCTGGCGGAGAGTTGCCTCGCGAGCACCAACTGTTGCGAGGTAATACTGATTGATTACGGGATCTTCAGGCGCTTCCTTCATCGCGCCGCGAATTTCCGTCATGACGCCATCGAGAGCAGCGAGTCGTGTGCGATACTGCGAAGGATTCGTCGGCATCGGAACTTCGTTGTTGCTGGCCGAGAGGTACGCGGATGCGCGCTGATATTCTTCGCCGGACCGGTTGAGAACATCCCAGGCTTCTTCGGGCGATTTGAACTGCGCGGACACGAGCGACGCGTTCGATGCATTGGAGTTCTCGATCACCTGCGACACCGGAGCCGCTGCGCTCGTTGACGGCGCATCGGTCGAGACTGTCTGCACTGGAATCACCGGCGCACCTGCAGTTGCGCGACCGACTGCTGCTCCGCCGACCGCAAGCGCGAGTCCGGCAGCGATCTGCATCAACCGTCTTGCCGCAAACCGCGACACGACAGGATCTCTGATGAGACCTTCCGCGCGCAGCTGCACCGAGAGTGTTGACCAGTCGGTGAGAGGGATCGTCCCGTGACCTCGGTCGCGGGCGACGATGTCGTCTAGTTCGTTTTCAGATAGGGGCAACATGTGTCCTTCCTACGGGGGCAGTTGATTCGCTAACCACATGCGCCAGCAACCTGCGAAGCTTGGCGCGTGCCTTGAACAATTGAGATTTCGAGCCGCCCGACGTGATGCCGAGCTCCTTTCCGATCTCGTCGTGCGTATACCCTTCTATGTCATGCAGCACGAACACCATTCGTGCGCCGGGTGAGAGCTGTACCATTGCCTGGTCGATCGATTCCGCGAGAAACGTCCTGTCAGTGTCGCCTTCGACGAAAGCGCTGTCGTCTTCTATTTCAACTTCGAGCTTCGCGATTCTCTTGATTTTGCGGAGGGCGTTAAGCGTGCGATTGACGGCGATTCTGTGTGCCCATGTTCCGAACTGAGCTTCGCCGCGATATCCGGGCAGCGCCCTGAAGATCTGAATCCAGACTTCCTGGGCAATGTCAGCCGCGACGTCGTGGTCCCCGCACAAGCGGGTGACAACGGCGTCAATGTGCGGAGAGTGCCGCAGCCAAAGCTGCCGCATCGCCGCCTCATCGCCTTTCATGGCGCGCTGAAGCTCTAGCTGGTCGGTCTGCATCCCGTCTGAGAAATTAGTCACGGGTGAGAGGGGGAGGGTTTCCGCCGACTTGGGCCGACCCCCGGTACCTTACGGACGATGGGACATACCCCGGAAACCCACTATCTGTGACCGCCGATGAGCGCGCCTCGTTCGAGCGGACGTTCCGCCAGCACTACGCGGAGCTCTGCGACTTCGCAGCCTACTACGTAGGATCGGCCGATGAGGCTGAGGAGGTCGTTCAGGACGTGTTTTTCGCGATCTGGCTTCGGCGGGAGGATCTCGAGGATCGGATCTCGATGCGGTCCTATCTCTTCGGCGCGGTCCGGAACCACGCATTGCACAGCTTCCGGCACGCTGCGGTTGTACGCCGTCATATGGAAGAGGAGGCGGCTGTTCCACGTGCTGTTTCGCCCGGTCTCGATGAAGTCTTCGAGGGAGATGAATCAGCTCTCGAGCTACTTCGGGCGATCGACTCCCTTCCCCCGCGCACTCGGCTCGCGATGGAGCTTCGGTGGTTGCGGCAGATGAGTTACGCCGAGGTTGCGGAGGTGATGCGGATCAGCGTGAAAGGCGTTGAGAAACTCATCACGGCGGGGATGAAGGAGTTGAAAGGCATTCTCCTTAGGTAGGATCGCCGTCCCCCCTTCGGTTGATTCCCACGTTTTTACCACCGAGTTCACCGAGGCCACCGAGAACGGCTTGGAAGTTTGGACTCGCTTCGAGGAAACCTCCCCTTCTTGAGTGCTTCTTTTCTTGTTGTTGCAAACACTCAAAGATCTTTTCCTCGGTGGCCTCGGTGACCTCGGTGGTATAACAGCCGCAACCCCTCCAGCCAGAAACAACGGAGCGTGTGGGGATTTCCGGAACCAACGGGTCCTATCCTCATGGACACCTCCCAACCGACGGAAAAGCTGCTCGACCGTTACCTCGCGGGCGAGTGCTCTCACGCCGAGCGAACGCAGGTCGAATCGTGGATCGCACAAGAACCCGCGAGAGCGGAGCGCTTCGCGAAGCTATCCTCCCTGCTCGTTGCGCAGCAGAACCCGCGCAGCTGGAGTGTCGACAGCGCGTACTCGGACGTCGATGCGCGAATCAAAGAGTCCAACCGCAAGATCGACATCACTCCGATTGTTCGGACTTTCACTGCTCCATGGGCGCACTGGCGCGGACTCGCGATCGCCGCGGTGGCACTCCTCGCAATCGCATCTTCGCTCACAATAGCGACAACTCGCCGCAGCAGCGGCTCCGCAGCATCCATTGAATGGACCGAAACCCGAACCGGACCCGGCGAAACGCGCGAGCTGAGACTTGCGGACGGATCACTCGTCAAGCTCGGACCGATGACGACAGTACGTTACGCGTCAAGCAACAACGAGTTGAATGTCGAGATGACGGGACTCGCCGGTTTCGAAGTGGTTCATGCCCCGAAGCGCACATTCAAAGTCCGCGCCGCTAATGCCAATGTCGTCGATATCGGAACGAGCTTCATCGTGCGCGCCTACTCGGGCGACTCGGCCGCAACTGTCATCGTCACTTCCGGAAGGGTTCTGCTCACCCCGGTGAAAGGACCCGCCGAAGAGACGAGCACTGCCGTGCACCTAAATCCGGGCGACCGCGTGATGGTACTCGCGAGCGGGACGATGATCGGCGCGGACGCGCCCGGCAACGAAATCTCCACCAGCCTTGCGCGACTCGGCGGACGCTTGTCATTCGATGGGACCGATATGAAATCCGTCGCCGCCGACATAAGCAACTGGTTCGGTGTGAAGGTCGTGATCGCCGACTCTACATTGGCGAATCGCCGCATCACCGCAATGTTCAACCAGCCATCATTATCTGAGGTGTTGGACGCAATCGCCGAAACGACTGGATCGCGCTATGAAACGAAGGGAGGCATAGTAACGTTCGCGCGGGGGCCAGTCCGATGAGGTGCGTTCCAAACAACTGTTTTTGTGTAATCGGTAGCTGTGACAGGTGACTCAGGTCTGGTGTCTCGTGACTCTTTTTTCTTCCCCGCGAAAAGCAGCTGAAGTCACCGGTCACCAGTCCAAAGTCACCTGTCACCAGCTTCTTCTTCCTCTTTCCTTGCTGATGGCGAAACATCCGACGTAATCCGGACGAAAAAAATCTGGAATTCCTGTGGCAGCGTATTACTATGGAGCGCCGTGACGGCTAAGTAAGCCGTTCGTCACCCTCATAAGATGTTTCGGTATCGCGCTTTCGGGCTTCGTCACCCGAAACAATCGGAACCTGGCTGACGTGTTGCATGTAGTAGCAGGAAAGGAGTTGGATTTGCTGAAGATAAT
>JBDTNA010000003.1:0-32833 GCA_039933985.1 Gemmatimonadales bacterium
GCGCATCGAAATACACGTAGAGGAGCGAGCAGGCATCGGCGACACCTGCGTACGCACGCGCATATTCCGGATCGATCTCGATCGCACGATTGAACATCTGCCGCGCGTACTCGAGACTCTTCCTCCGGAAATGGTGAGAGTACTGCCTCCCGCGCAGATAGTAGTCGTACGCTTTTACATCCACGACACGCGCCTTCTCGATCTGCTTCTTCTCGCCTTCGCTCAGAATGACTTTCAGCGCTTTGACGATCGCCTGTGATATGTCATCCTGAATCGCGAACACATCCTCCATCTCGCGATCGTACCGCTCCGACCAGAGCTGATATCCATCGGCGACATTCACCAGCTGTGCAGTCAGGCGAAGCTTGTTTCCCATCTTCCGCATGCTCCCCTCGAGCACAGTCGAAACCTTCAGCTTCTTCCCGATCTCGCCGATGTCTTCGTTTTTTCCCTTGAACGCGAATGACGATGTTCGCGACGCGACACGCAGCGACTGAATCTTTGACAAGGCGTTGATGATCTCGTCGGCCATTCCATCAGTGAAATACTCGTTCTCCTGGTCGGCGCTGAGGTTCGCGAACGGGAGCACCGCGACAGATTTTGCCATCGACACCGCTGCGACCGGAACCGTCTCGGTATTTGTCGGCGTCGCGAGATTCCCCGACGCCAACGCCTGGCCGAACTGCGCAGTCGTCGAGTACCGCGACGCTGCATCCGTCGCCATCGCCCGACTCACGGCTTTCTCAACGCTCTCGGGCGCTGCACTGCGAAGTGATCGGAGAGGCTTGGGCATTTCCGTGAACCGCTTCGCCATAACCGCCTGCGGCGTCGCTCCCGCGAATGGACGCTCGCCCGTGATCATCTCATAGACCACACAGCCAAGGCTGTATTGATCGCTCTTCCCGTCGAGATTGGTTTCGCCAGCGGCCTGTTCGGGACTCACATAGGCAGGAGTTCCGATCATCATGCCCGTTTGCGTCAGTGTGTCTGAGCCAGCGGCACTGACGGCTTTGGCGATCCCGAAGTCCATCACCATTGCCTCGCCTTCATAAAGCATGACGTTCTCGGGCTTCATGTCGCGATGGACTATTCCCTGCCGGTGTGCGTAGTCGAGCGCCGACGCAATTGCCCGCCCGTGATGAACGGCCTCCTCTATCGGAAGCTGCTGGTCGCGGTCAAGTCTCTCTCGCAGCGACTCACCTTCAACGTACGGCATCACGTAAAACAGAAATCCATCGGACTCACCGGAGTCGAACAGAGGAAGTATGTGCGGGTGATTGAGCCGCGCCGCCAGTTTGATTTCTCGAAGAAAACGATCGGGACCGAGAGAAGCAGCAAGATCCGGATGCAGCACCTTCAGCGCGACGACGCGATCATGCTTCACGTCCTGCGCGAGATAAACGGTGGCCATCCCGCCCTTGCCCAGCTCGCGGTCGATCGTGTACGCCTGGGACAGTGAGTCGCGCAGGCGCTCGAATGGAAGTGAGCCTGGTTGCATCAGATAGCGTCCACTATTGCCTGATAGCGCGGGCTATCACGTATCGGCTTCAGGTCCGGATCGTTGTCGATCCACTCCCTGTGACCAAAGCCCTTGTCGACCGCGCGCTCGAGACAGGAGATGGCCTCGTCAAGCCGCCCGAGCGTCGCGTATGTGCATGCCACATTGTACAATAGCATCGGGTCTTCAGGATCTATAGCCAGTGATCGCTCGGCGTACTTGATTGCCGGGCCCGGTTCACCAAGGCTGGCGTAGACGCTCGACGCAAGATTCGCGGCGCGTGCGTCATCGGGATTCAACTCGAGACCGCTCTCCATCAGCTTGAGTCCGCGACGCTGGCTCGCTTCTCTTTCTTCCATCATTCCCATAGAGCCGTAGGCCTGTCCGAGAAGATGCGCCGTCTGATAGTCTTCCGGTCGCAGAGTAGCAGCCCGCTCGAACATTTTCACCGCGTCTTCAAACCGGCCCTCGGCCTGAAGGCCCATTCCGTACCAGTACGCGGCCTCGAACATCTTTGGCTCGAGCTTCATCGCCTTCTCGAATGCCTTTTCCGCCTCGGGAAAGCGACGAGTCAACGAAGCTGCAAGTCCCCAGGAGACATGTGCTTCGGCAAGTTCCGGCTCCAGCTCGAGCGCTTTCTTGCTGGCCTTGTCCGCCTGACGAAGGTTGAAATCACGAGCATCGAAATACGTGTAAAGCAGTGAGCTCGAGTCAGCCACTCCAGTGTATGCGAGGGCGTACTCCGGATCCAGCTCGATCGCCCGGTTGAACATCTGTCGGGCGTACTCGAGACTTCGCCGGCGAAGCTGGTGAATGAACTGCCGACCGCGGAGGTAATAGTCGTACGCCTGGATGTTGGAACGAGGTTTGTTCTCGATCGCCTTCTTCTCGCCCTCGCTCAGGATGACGCGAAGCGCCTTCACGATTGCCTGAGAGATGTCGTCCTGGATCGCGAACACATCCTCGATCTCGCGATCGTACCGCTCCGACCACAAATGATACCCATCGGCAACATTCACCAGCTCGGCCGTGATCCGGAGCTTGTTGCCCATTCTTCGCACACCGCCCTCGAGAACCGTGGAGACCTTGAGTTTTCGACCTATCTCGCCAATGTCCTCGTTCTTTCCCTTGAACGCGAACGACGACGTGCGCGATGCGACGCGCAATGACTGGATCCGCGAAAGCGCGTTGATGATCTCTTCTGCCATTCCGTCGGCGAAGTATTCGTTTTCCGGATCCGCGCTCATGTTGGCGAAAGGAAGTACCGCCACCGACTTCGCCGCGGATATCGCAGTCTTGGGAAGGGTGCCAGTATCCGTCGGCGTCGACATCGTATCGGACGTAAGCGCATGGGCGAACTGCGCCGCCGTTGGGAACCGCTCAGTCGTCTCAGTGGCCATTGCTTTGGATATCGCCCACTCGACGTTCTGGGGAACCGACGCGCGCAGTGCCTGTAGTGGCGTTGGCTTGTCGGTAAAGCGCTTCGCCATGATCGACTGAGGCGTAGTCCCCGTGAATGGACGCTCTCCCGCGATCATTTCGTAAAGCATGCACGCCAGGCTGTACTGGTCGCTTCGTCCGTCGAGATTGATTTCTCCGGCAGCCTGCTCCGGACTCACGTACGCCGGCGTGCCGATCATCATTCCGGTCTGTGTGAGCGTCTCGGTTCCCGCAGAGCTGATCGCCTTCGCGATTCCGAAATCCATCACCATCGCGGTTCCCTCGTACAGCATCACGTTCTCGGGCTTTATATCGCGATGGACGATGCCCTGCCGATGCGCGTAGTCGAGCGCCGATCCGATACTCTGCGCGTGCTGGATCGCTTCGGCGATTGGAAGCTTGCCGTCGCGATCAATCCTTTCCCGCAACGACTCGCCTTCGACATACGGCATCACGTAGTAAAGCAGGCCGTCGGCGGCACCGGAATCGAACAATGGAAGTATGTGCGGATGATTCAGGCGGGCAGCGAGCTTGATCTCGCGCAGAAACCTGTCGGGGCCCAGCGACGCAGCCAGATCAGGATGAAGGACTTTGATCGCCACGACGCGATCGTGCTTGGAGTCCTGCGCTAGAAACACGGTCGCCATCCCGCCCCGACCCAGCTCGCGGTCGATCGAGTACGACTGGGATAGGGAGCTTCTTAGACGATCTACCGGGAGTGTTGAGTTGCCCTCCATCAATCAATGAATCCGTGGAAATTGGAAAGCGAAGTTACGGCTCGTGACTGGCGAACGCTAACTGCCTCAGCCGTTTGACGATCCAGGGATTATCTCCGTGAATAGCCTCTCCAGCTCCGCAGCCGGATCGAAGCAGAGTCCCTCGTGCACCGGCCCGCTCTGAATCACATCCGACCTCGGCGCCGTGAGCCAGTGGAAACGCTCGGACGGGGGTGCTAGTGCAATCGGCCCGGCGGAGAAGTCTCCCTGACCAATCGCCCGACACGATTCCAGATAACGCGAAAGGACCTCGATGTCGGCATCTCCAAGCCGGGACCTGAGGTCGATGACGTCCGTGATCACTCTCACCCCGAGAAATTCGGAAGTCCTGGCATGAAGAACGATCCCTACCGGGATGAACGTACCGATGTGTACGTGCGGCACCACTCGCAGCACGGCGAAGTTGTACGAGATCCAGTCTGTCGCACCCCCGGCAGACGCCGACGCCCGCTTTCTCGTCGTCATCTCCGTGCCTTCACTCGCAACGGCGGCATCCGGCCCGCGCGCCCTTTTGCGTCAATCGCTTCCTGCACGAATGCGCGCGGTGATTTAACACGAGTGATCAGGTAGCTCGCGTAGCGATCACGCGCCTTGTCCGTGCTCTTGAAGTCTGCAACGATCGCTGGAGATGTCAGCAGCTCATCGGGCACCGCCGCGACGACTTCCCTGATCTTGCTTTCGTCGAGCACATTGGTCAGCGCACTATCCGCATCAGCGATATCGGCGCTCAATGACAGCAGCACGTGATCCTTGATCAGCGGAAACGGCGCGCGCGTTCGCGCCTCATCGACCGAGGGCCAGTCATGCTGTGCGTAAAGCGCCGCCCCATGATCGATCAGGAACGGCTTCCTGTTACAGACCATGAGGTTGGGATTTCGATGTGTACGATCCGGATTCGAAACGAACGCATCGAACCAGACGACCTTCGCCGCAAGCTCAGGAGAGATAAACTCCGAGGCGGCATTGCCATCGAAATTGAACGCGCCATCGAGATACCGCGCTCCAAAGTTTATCCCGTGGCTCGCGCGCAATAGATCCTGAATCTCCGGATCGGGTTCGGACCGCCCGAATGAATCGGCGATGTCGATGAGAGCGATTTCAGGAGTTGGAAGGCCCGCTTCTTTCGCCAACAATCCGACGATGATCTCGGCGATGAGAGCTTTGACTCCCTGACCCGCTCCCTTGAATTTCACGACGAACATCCCGCCGTCACGCGTGTCCACCACCGCCGGCAAAGAACCGCCTTCACGCAACGGCTGCACATACCGCGTCGCGGCATGAGTTGCCAGCTTCATTTTGCGGCTCAAACCGGATGCTCTGGAATGACTGCTGTCGCTTCGATCTCGACGCGAGCTCTCTCTTCCAACAAGCCGCTCACAACGACAACCGACATCGCCGGGTAATGATTGCCGATGATCTCGCGATACGCCGTTCCAACTGACTTCCCCGCAGCCAGATACTCATCTCTGTCGAGAATGTACCAGGTAAGCCTGACGAGATCGGTCGGTCTCGCACCAGCCGCGAGCAGCAGGTCGACAATGTTATGCAGAGCCTGGCGCGTCTGACCGGCAAAGTCATCCGTGCCGAACGTACACGTCACGGGATTCCATCCTATCTGTCCGGCGAAAACCGCATACTTCCCTGTCGCTACAGCACCGTTGGCATATCCCTTCGGCCTCGGCCAGCCCTCCGGCTGAACCATCTCGGGTCGGGGTGTTTCCATCTCGCGAATAGCCAGCAGCTCGGAAGCTTCGGGCTCGTCCCGTGGAGCTATGCTCATTTCTTTTTTTCCCGCAGCCGGAATCGCTGCAGCTTGCCTGTGGCAGTGCGTGGCAGTGCATCGGTGAATTCCACTTTGCGCGGATACTTGTACGGCGCGATACGCGCCTTCACGAAATCCTGAAGCTCTTTCACCATCTTCGAATTTCCTTTGTGCCCGGGCTTCAATACGACATGGGCCTTGACCACATGTCCGCGGTCTTTGTCAGGCACGCCGACAACTGCGCATTCCAGAACCGCGGGATGCTCGACGAGGACATTTTCCACTTCCGGACCGGCGATGTTGTATCCGCCGGAGATGATCATGTCGTCGGTGCGGGCCTGATACCAGAAGTATCCGTCCACATCCATCTTGTACGAGTCACCGGTAAGATTCCATCCGTTTTGCACGTACTTCATCTGCTGATCGAGATTGTCGAGATAACGGAAACCGGTCGGCCCGCGAACAGCGAGTTTTCCCACTGTACCCCGAGGAACCTCCTTCCCCTCGTCATCGACTACACGCGCCTCATATCCTGGAACCACCTTCCCTGTCGCGCCGGGACGAATGTCGTCTCCAGCTGCACTGATGAAGATGTGCAGCATCTCCGTCGCACCGATTCCGTCGATGATCCTCATACCCGTTGCTTTCTCCCACGCCTCGAACACAACGAGCGGAAGGACTTCGCCGGCCGACACGCACTTTCTCAGGCTGGTGATGTCATGGTCCGCGAGCATGCCGAGCATCGCACGGTATGCAGTCGGCGCAGTGAAGCAGATCGTTGGCCGGTATTCTTCAATCGCGTTGAGAAGATTCGGTGGCGTCGGTTGCTCCAGTAAAAGCGATGAAGCGCCGTATCGCATTGGAAAGAGAAGCAGACCACCGAGCGCGTAGGTGAATGCGAGCGGCGGCGAGCCGCAGAACAGATCGTCTTCTACAGGCTTGAGGACGTACCGGGGAAACGTGTCCGTAATTGACATGATATCGCGGTGCGAATGCATGGTCCCTTTGCCTTCGCCCGTCGTTCCCGACGTGAACGCCACTATTGCGATGTCTTCTGCCGCCGTGTCGTGATTGATGAAGTCAGCGGACTTGTCGCGCATCAGCGGCTCGAGACTGAGGTGCGCGTCACTATTGAAGTGAACTACCTGCGCACCTTCCCGCTCCGACCCGTCCGCTTTCGTCAGCATCGCCGCTGTGCACTCATCAGCAAAGCGCGTATCGGTCAGCGCGAGCTTGATCTCCGCTTTGTCAGCGACATATCGCAGCTCACGCTCTCTGAGCATCGGCATCGTACAGACGACAACGCCACCAGCCTTCAAGATCCCAAACCAGCAGGCCGCAAGCATTGGATTGTTCGGACCGCGCAGCAACACGCGATTTCCCGGAATCAATCCCAGATCTTCGATAAGAACGCGAGCGATTCGATTCGACGTTTCGTACAGGTGACGGTACGTCCATCGACCGTCTGCAAATTGAAACACAGTCCGATCGCCGCGACCGCCTTCGATCATGCTGTCCAGCAGCTCTGCTGCGCAGTTCATCACGTCCGGATACGTCAGCTCCGGAACTCCACCCCAGTCACGCACTGGCTGATGCTCGATCGGCGGAAGCCTGTCAAAGCAGAAGCTGTCCATGTGACCGGAGCCACGACGAATGTGAAGAACCTCCTGCGTCCCGATTCGAACCTTAGCCACGGGATTCCTCTGATTTCCTGAACATGTCGAACACCTGCCCCGCTATCACGAGTTTTTGCACTTCAGTCGTCCCTTCATAGATCCTGAGCGCGCGTATCTCCCTGTACAACCTCTCGACAGGATTTCCCGAAACAACACCACGCCCGCCGAGCAGCTGGACTGCCTGATCGATCACCCGTTGAGCGGCTTCCGTCGCATACATCTTCGCCATCGCCGCTTCCCGCGTCACCCTCTCGGCCCCGTTGTCACGAGTCCATGCAGACCGATATATGAGAAGGGCGCTCGCATCGATCTCAGTTGCCATCTCCGCAATATGCTCTTGCGTCATCTGAAGGTCAGCGAGAGTCTCGCCGAACATTTTTCGCTTCGAAACGTGTGCCACCGCTTCCGCCAGCGCACGCCGCGCGAAGCCCAGAGCCGCTGCACCAACGGTTGTACGGAATACGTCGAGGGTGCCGAGAGCGACTCTCAATCCGCGGCCCGGCTCGCCGACGACTCTGTCGGCCGGGACGCGACACTTATCGAATCGCAGCGTGCCGAGCGGATGCGGAGCGATCGTCTTGATGCGCCCTGTTACGCTGAATCCAGGATCGGTCGGCTCGACAACGAGTGCGATGAAACCCTTCTCGGTTCCCGCAAGACGACAGAACACCACGTAGATGTCGGCTATTCCGGCATTCGATATCCACGTCTTCTCACCGTCGATGACATAGTGGTCGCCGTCGCGACGAGCGGTGGTCTGCATTCCTGCCACATCCGATCCGGCTTCTGCTTCGGAGATTGCGAATGCGGCGATCGCTTCTCCGTTCGCCACGCGAGGCAGGTATCGCTCTCGAAGCGCCTTCGATCCGTAGAGTGAGATCGGACCAGCTCCCAGGCCCTGCATGGCGAACGAAAAATCAGCGAGCCCTGACACAGCCGCGAGTGTTTCCCTGGCAATGCAAAGCGATCGCACATCGAGTCGTTCATGAATCCCGCCGTGATCGACCGGGACGGCGTACGCCAGCCATCCTCCCTCGCCCAGTTTCCGGACCAGCTCCCGGCAGGTAGAGTCGACGTTTCCGTCATCGATGTCATGACCCAGCTCGCTGCGAGCCCATTCATCGAGCATTACCGCCATCGCCCGATGTTCATCATCGAAGAACGGCCACGAGAGCGTCGAGTTGTCCACGCTCAATTTCCCTCGAACGCTGGCGATTTCTTCTCGACGAACGCCAGATACGCCCGCTCGAAATCATTCGTCATCATGCACTCCGCCTGCATCTTCGCCTCGAAATCGACCGCCTCGTCGATTCCCATGTGCCATTCCTCGTGCAGGCAGCGCTTCGTCATCGCGTGTGCTGCGCTTGGCCCATGCGCGAGGGACCTGGCAAGATCGAGTGCTTCCTTCTGAAGAGTGTCAGGCAAGCACACTCTATTGTAGAAGCCCCACCGCTCGGCTTCATCCCCATTCATGCTGCGTCCGAGGTAAAGCAGCTCACTCGCCCTGCCAAACCCGATTATTCGCGGCAGGATGGCGCACGCACCCATGTCCGCACCGGAAAGTCCGACGCGCACAAAGAGAAATGCCACTTTGCTGCGTGATGTGCCGAGTCGCAGATCGCTCGCCATCGCGAGGATTGCTCCGGCGCCGACGCACACACCATCGACGGCTGCAACGATCGGTTGAGGACAAGCGCGCATCGCTTTCACGAGATCGCCTGTCATCTGAGTGAAGCCGAGAAGCCCGTTGGTATCGCCGGCGCGCTTCATGTCTACCAGGCGGCCGATGATGTCGTGAACGTCGCCGCCACTGCAGAAATTCTCCTCCGCGCCGGTGATTACTACCGCGCGCACATCCTTGACGTTCTGAAGAAGGAGAAATGTGTCGATAAGCTCGCGATACGACTCGAGTGTCAGGGGATTTTTTCGCTCGGGCCTCGATAGCGTGATTGTCGCAACGCCTTCGTCAAAATCCCATTTGAAGTGCTGCGGCTGAATAGCGGTCGCTGTCTTCATTTCCCGCCCTCCTCCGCCAGGGAGTTTTGCACCGATGTGCGAAGCTTTCCGAGGAGTTCGTACAGTCGCGTTCTTTCGGAAGGTGTGAGATCTGCAAAAAGCGAGTCGATCCACCGCTGGTGCTCGGGCGTCATTGCATCGAGTGATCGCTTGCCGAGAGGAGTCAGTCGAACGATTTGCGTTCGTCGATCCGTGGCCAGCGTTTCTCGTTTTACGAGTCCTTCGCGGACCAGTCTCTCGACGAGTGACGTGAGGTTCCCGTTGGTGACCATGAGGCGACGGGACAGGTCGCTCATCGTGAGCTCGGCCTTTGATTCTCGCGCTGCTGCATCGAGCTGTGCGAGGACGTCGAATCGAGGAAGTGTCGTATCGAACCGATCGCGAAGGCGCCCACGCACTTCTCGCTCGACCAGGTTCGTGCAGGCGAGGAGGCGGAGCCACGTGCGTAGCGACGTGCGGGCATCGTCTCTCGACTTGTGACCTGTAACGCTGGATGCGGGGACCGTCATGAGACTTCTCCTCCCGCAATCGGCAGCGCTATGCCGGTAATGCCCGACGCACCGGGTGAGCACAGCCATCCAACCGCGCTTGCAACTTCCTCGGGTGTGATCAGCCTGCCCTGGGGATTCGTCGCGGTCAGCAGAGTCATCGCTTCTTCCGATGTTTTTCCGAGCTTCGTCATGAGATTCGTGACCGCGTTGGCAGACATGTCTGTATCTACATAGCCAGGGCAGACTGCGTTCACTGTGATGCCGAGCTTCGCGGTCTCCAGTGCGAGCGATCGGGTCAGACCCACTACGCCATGTTTTGAAGCGCAGTACGCAGACATCGTTTTGTATCCTCGCATTCCCGCAGTTGAAGCGATGTTGACGATGCGACCGTCTTTGGCTTCGATCATTGCCGGAATCACTTCTGCTGTGCAGAGAAAAGTTCCTGTGAGATTCACCGCGAGTATCTCGTTCCAGGTGTTGAGCGTTGTCTGGGTGAATTTCTGGCTCTTCGCAATTCCGGCGTTATTCACGAGGATGTACGCGGGTCCCAATGCGGCGACGGCATTGCCGAACGCCTCTCGCACCGATCTCTCATCAGCGACGTCGCATTCCTCGACGGCGACGGTTGCTCCCGCCTCACCGCGAAGCTGCTCAGCTTGTCGTTCGAGGGTCTCCGCCGATCGCCCCATTATCGTGACCTTCGCGCCCCGTCCGACCAGCTCGGCTGCCACGGCCGCACCGATTCCGCGGCTGCCGCCGGTGATTATCGCGTGCTTTCCCTCGAGGTATCGTTCGATATCAGACATCGTTCAGCTCCATCCTCCGGTATTACTTCCTGGTGGCAGCAGCGGCCGTTTCGCGAGCGCGCTGCATCTCGCGCTCGAGCTGAACTCGTCCCTGGTAATACTGCACCGGCCAACGCGCGCCTGCGAAACCCTGCTGTGCTGCCGCGTGCAGCGTCCAGTGTGGATCGCTCAGATGCGGGCGACCGATTGAGACAAGATCGGCACGACCTGCGGCGATGATCGAGTTCACTTGATCGGCTTCGGTGATGTTACCGACGGCGATTGTTGGAACACGTGCTTCATTTCGGATGCGGTCGCTGTACGGAGTCTGAAACAGGCGGCCGAACACGGGCTTAGCATCACTTGCTGTCTGCCCTGTTGAGACGTGGATGACGTCGGCACCCGCATCTACAAATGCCTTGGCAATTTCAACCGACTCATCTGCGGTGAGTCCATCCTCGACCCAGTCGGTCGCGGAAACTCTTACGGATATCGGTTTGTCTGGCGGCCAGATTGCTCGCATTGCCGAGAATAATTCCAGTGGATAGCGCATCCTGTTCTCGAGCGAACCGCCATACTGATCCGTTCGGCGATTGCTGATCGGTGTAAGAAAGCTCGATAGTAGATAGCCGTGTGCGCAGTGCAGCTCGAGCATGTCGAACCCGGCATCGGTCGCGAGCTCAGACGTATGAATGAAGTCCTGCTTCACTCGCTCCATGTCTTCGCGCGTCATCTCGCGTGGAGGTGGAAGCGTCGGCCCGTATGTGATCGCCGATGGGCCGATTCTCTCCCAGCTTTCATCTTCGAGAGGAATGTCAGTTCCTTCCCACGGCAGTAGCGTGGATCCCTTGCGACCCGAGTGTCCGAGCTGAAGACAGATTTTCGCGTCGCTCCACTCGTGAACGAACATCACCACCTTGCGCCAGGCTTCGAGATGCTCGTCGGTATAGAGGCCAGTGCAGCCAAGCGTGATCCGCGCCTCGGGTGAGACGCACACCATCTCGGTCATCACGAGTGCAGCGCCTCCGAGCGCGCGCGCTCCCAGATGAACGAGATGGAAATCGTTCGGCATTCCGTCTCGCGCACTGTACATGTCCATCGGCGAAACGATCACGCGATTGTGCAGCGTCATGCCGCGCAGGCGAAACGGAGTGAACATCGGCGGCGTGAGCTCATCGGCGCCGTCCCTGCCTGGCCTTACCATCGGAGAGCGCGGTGCTTCCGCCTCAACGCCATCTCCTTGAAGCGAAGCCCGGCTCGCGAGCCATCGCTCCATCCCTTCGACATATGTCGCGTCGCGGAGGCGGAGATTCTCGTGACTTACCCGCTGGCTCCGTGTGAGCAGACTGTACGCGAATTGTTCCGGCTCGAGATGTATGTATCGCTTAACGTGCTCGAACCATTCCATTGAATTCCGCGCCGCATTCTGCAGACGAAGCGCTTCCGTTCCACGGTCGTCCTGATACGCCTGGAGCGCAACAGGAAGATCGGAATTCGTCGAGACTGCCTTGACCAGCCCGATTGCGTCTTCCATCGCGAGCTTGGTTCCCGACCCGATCGAGAAATGCGCCGAGTGTGCGGCGTCGCCGATGAGGACGATGTTGTCGTGGAACCAGTGCTCATTGCGAACGCGGACGAAGTTGATCCACGGCGACGCCTCTCGATGCGCCGCATTGGACATCAGTGGATGACCAGCGAGCCATTCCCCAAACATCGATTCGCAGGCGGCGATCGTTTGCGGCGTGTCCATCTTGTCGAAACCAGCCGACCTCCATGACTTCTCATCGCACTCGACAATGAACGTCGATGTGCGATCGTCAAACCGGTAACAGTGCGCCTGAAACACTCCATGATCGTTCTCGACGAAGTAGAACGTGAATGCATCGAACGGGAACGTCGTGCCGAGCCACACGAAACGCGCCGATCGTTCGTCGAGGTCAGGATTGAAATACTCGGCGTATTTGCGGCGGAGCCCGCTGTTGATTCCGTCCGCGGCTACGATGAGGTCGGCGTCGCCGAGTCCGAGTGATGCGAGATCAGCGTCGTCGCGAACGTCTACGCAGAAGCGAAGATCGACGCCGAGCTCCCGCGCGCGCTCCTGGAGAATCTGGAGCAGTTTCTTGCGCGCGATGCCGCTGAATCCGTGGCCACCAGAGGTAATCCGTTGTCCGTGGACAAAGACGTCGATGTCGTCCCAGTGCGCGAAGTTGTTGGTGATCGCGCGGAAGGTAGGCTCATCGGCGGCACGAAAGTTCTCGAGCGTCTGATCGGAGAACACAACGCCCCACCCGAAGGTATCGTCGGCGCGATTGCGCTCGAGGACGACGACGTCGTGCGCGGGGTCGGCCTGCTTCAGCAGCAGTGCTGTGTAAAGTCCTGCCGGCCCGCCCCCGATGATGACGACTTTCAATTCCGTGAGTCTCCGCCGGTTGTGATCTCAGATATTATATGCTTAAAACAACGTGTTGCAAGTAAGGCAACCAAGATCAAACCCTTTGCCACGGATTACATGGATTCGAACACTGAAATCAACAACTATTGGAAAGACTGGTAGTGGTTCAGTTTGGAATTGAAACCTTTCATGCTGCCCAAACCGTACATGCGAAAAATGACCATCGTTCGCGTCATCCCTTAATGGAGCCAACATGAATCAGAGATTCGTATGCCTGCTAGCGACTGCCGCGCTCACGGTTCTCCCTCTCACGTCGCGAGCGCAGGACACCGCATTCGTCCGCGCAATTCGCGCCAGCTCCGCGCCCTTCACAGTCGCTAACGGCAAACTCGGCGGACCCGGCGCCAACGCGCTCGCCCGTGTCGCGCAAGAGCATCAGTTCATCATGGTTGGAGAGGATCACGGCATCCGCGAGCTCCCCGAATTCGTCACCGCGTTGTGGGAGATAGCGCGCCCCGCAGGATACCGTCACTTCGCCGTCGAGATCGGCCCAATCACAGGACGTCGCCTCGATACAATGCTCAAATCCGGCAACGGCCAGTCAAAGGTCAACGACTTCCTCGGCAAGTACACACCGTACACTCTGCCGTTCTTCTTCTGGAAAGAAGAGACGCAGATGTTGAACGACGTTGTGTCGAAATTGCCGGCAACGCGCGACGTCGTGTGGGGCCTCGATCAGGAATTCATCATGTCGCCGACGTACCTGCTCGAACGACTCGGTGAGATCGCACCGAACGCCAACGCACGCGCGATAGCGTCTCACTTCATCGAATCATCGTCGAAAGGCGAGAAAGCAATGCTTTCCACTGGTAATCCCGGCGCCGTATGGATGGTCACTGCTACCGATGCCGATCTCGCCAATCTTAAATCGGCGTTCAACGCACGACCAGGGTCCGAAGCCGCGACCATCATCGAAGAGCTCGCACTAAGCCGGGACATCTATGGCAAGTTCAACAGAGGACGGGGCTACGAATCGAACCAGCAGCGCGCCGATCTGATGAAGCGACACTTCCTCGAGTTCTATCGCGCCGCTCAAGCTCGCGGGGAGAAAACGCCGAAAGTGATCGTCAAGTTCGGCGCAAACCACGTCTTCAGGGGACCGAGCATCACCAATTCATACGAGCTCGGCACGTTCCTCCCTGAATTCGCCATCACCAATAACAACAAAGCGTTCGGCATTCTCGTCGTCGTCGCGAAGGGAACATGGAACGCATTCCGTCCGTTCGGCAGCAAGGAAGAGGACAAGACTCAGAAATACGATCCACTGTCCACCGACGAATACAAAATCTTTGATTTGAAGTCCGTGCTCGATGCGAGCGGCGACAACACGTGGACGTTCGTCGATCTTCGTCCGATTCGCGCAATGTCCGGCAGCGGAATGGGACGGCTGGATCCGCTTGGCCGCCGGCTGTTGAACTCGTTCGATGCGATCGTAGTGGTGCCCGAAGGCCACGCTTCCGTTTATTTACGGTAGGTAACCTTCGCCCATCTTCGCGCCTGAGCACATCGTGACGACTGAAGCGCAGCTCGCAAATCCCGGTGTCAAATTTCCCCCACCGTCCCTGTTTCTTGCGGGATTTGGCGTGGCGTGGCTGCTCGAAACCTACGTTAGGCGTATCCCGATCCTCCGGATTGGCCACACCACCACAATGGAGGTCCTCGGTACGATCCTCATCGTTCTCGGATTCGTCATGATGTTCTGGGGGATGCTGACCTTCGCCAGAGCGAAGACGGCAATTCTGCCGATACGTCCTGCCTCGCGCATCGTGGATCACGGTCCCTACAGCTTCACACGCAATCCAATGTATGTGGGGATGTCACTCGCGTACTTCGGTGGTGCCTTCGTGATGAACTCAGTGTGGGCACTGATTCTCTTTCCATTTGTCATCGCGCTCCTTTCCAGCCTCGTCATTGCGCGCGAGGAGCGATACCTGTCCAGCGCGTTCGGCGATGACTACGACGACTATCGCAAGAGAGTACGCCGCTGGCTGTAGGCTCAGCTCCCGCCAAACATCTTGAGCTCAGACAGATTCGTGAGCGCCGGATCCGCGCCATGCCAGATCGACCGCAATTCCGCATAAGCTTTCGCCGCTCCCGGTGAGTTGCCCATAGCCATCGCGGCTCGGGCAAGTCCAAGCATCGAGCGTGCCCGCTTCGGAGCGAGATGAAGCGCCTTACTGAACTCGGCGTGCGCCTCCTTAGGCATCCCCATCTTCAGCAGCATCTCGCCGAATAACTCGTGCGACGGCTTCAGCACGAACGGCGGTCCGAATTCGAATGGCATCGCGTCTTCGCGACGCGTCGCTTCGCGCATCAGTGATACTGCCTCGTCGTTCTTTCCCTCCGACAACCGAATCGCAGCAGTCAATTCCTTCTCCAGAATTGCATTCGTCGGATCGGCCGACGCACCCGCAGCGGCATTCGCCTGTGAAAGCGCGGTCAACGCCGTCGACGCGCCGGCTCTATCGCCTTTCCTGATTGCCCGGAATCCGTTGACGAACGCCCAGTAAGCGGCGCCGTCATTGCCCAGCGAAGACAAATCCGCAGGCCATGCCGCCGCCGGACTGTCCCACTGCTCCGAATCAATCAGATACCTCGCTCGCATCGTCGTCAGACCCCACAGCTGCCGGCCTCGCATGCTGCCGGCTTTCATCATCTGGAGCATGTGCAGCGCGTCGTTGTACCGGCCCTGCTGGAGATATGCGTAGTTCAACCACTGCGTGTAATGATTCGGCGTCCACGCGTCGTGATCATGACCGGACGCGATCTCATTCTGCGAGACGACATCATCCCACATTCCCATTGCCAGGAAAATGTGCGTTGTCATGTGCTGAGCATGGGCCGCGCCCGGCGCAATCTTCGAGTAGGCACGCGCAGCATTCAATCCGCGCGGGGCATTGTCAGGGTCGTCGTACGAATGAATGACGTAATGCGCCCCCCCAGGATGGTCCGGATTCTTCCTGAACACCCACTCAGCCACCGCACCCGCGCGTTGATAAGTCGCGAGATCCCGGATTCCCTGATTCAAGCCGAGCAGTGAAAGCGAGTAGAAGGCCTTTGCTTCGAGATCGTCTGGGTATTCGTCGACGATCTTCTTCATCACGGCGGAGTAAAGGGTATCGCGACGCGGTTTGGACCCTTCCCCGTAAAGAATTTCAACCGCGTCGAGGTAGTCTTTCTCTCGCGGCGTGCCTGCCTTTGCGCGTCTCGCCGTGGCCGTCGATGCCAACCTGCCCATAGCGGCGCGTGCCGCAGCCACATCCTGCTCATTCCATACTGGATGAGTCCTGGTCATTGCTTCACCCCAGTACGCCATCGCGAATCCTGGGTTCGCAGACTGCGCTCGCTGAAATTCCTTTGCGGCCGAGTCGTACTCGAAGCTGTGGAGAAACAGGACGCCGCGGATGAAGTGAGGTTTTGCCTCAGCAGAGCCAGAAGTCGGGAAATCGATCGTGCCCAGCCGCGCCGGCTGCGCGGATGAAGGCGCTGAACAGGCGGACGTGGCGAGAACCATTGCCACGAGACCAATCGAAGTGTGACGCATCATCTGAAGTAGAGTGGAATGCCACCTGAATTCTGCCAGATTTCGTAGATTTGCGCCATGCATCTCGCCCCCATGTTGCTCGCCCTGTCGCTCGTCCCCGATTCTACCTTCGATGGTCGTGCGAACCGGACTCGTGTGGAGATTCCTCGTATCGATTCAACGGTTGTGATCGATGGCAATCTCACCGAGCCAGCCTGGGGTCACGCAGCGAGACTCACCGGTTTCTCACAATACCAGCCCGTTGACGGCAGACCCGCCGATGAGCCAACCGAAGTTCTCGTATGGTACGCGCCTGATGCGATCTACTTCGGTATCAAGGCTCATGAGATTCACGGCAACGTCGTTCGTGCGACGAAAGCGAATCGCGATGACATCGCGAGCGAAGATCACGTTCAGATACTTCTCGATACAGACAACGGACGCCAGCTCGCGTTCCTGTTTGGCGTCAACGCACTCGGAGTTCAGCAGGACGGTACGCGCAGCGCGCAATTCGGAGGCGGAGCCGGGGGCCAGTCCGCTACCGGCGGAGGTTTCCGAAACATCAATCCTCTCGACGGTGCAGTTGATCTGAATCCCGACTACGTCTTCGAATCCAAAGGGCACCTCGTTCCCGACGGCTATGAAGTGGAGATTCGGATTCCGTTCAAGAGCCTGCGCTACCAGGACGCCAAAGTACAGGCGTGGGGAATTCACATCCTGCGCCGCATACAGCATTCGGGATATCAGGACACGTGGGCTCCAGCAGTTCGCGCTACGGCAAATTTCCTCGCGCAGTCAGGAACGCTCGAAGGCCTGCACGACATGCGACGAGGTCTGGTGCTCGAAGCAACTCCGACAATGACGGCGCGACTGGATGGGGCGAATCGCGCCGGATCGGGACGCGACTACAAAGGGCAAAGCGAAGTCGGCGCCGATGCAAAATGGGGAATTCGTCAGAATCTCAGCCTGAACGCGACGATCAATCCCGACTTCTCCCAGGTCGAAGCTGATGTCGGACAGGTTTTGCTCAACGAGCGCTTCGGACTTTTTTATCCTGAGAAGCGGCCGTTCTTCCTCGATGGTCTCGAGCTCTTTGACACACCCAACCAGCTCATCTACACCAGGCGGATAGTTGCCCCGAGAGGCGGGCTCAAGCTCGCGGGAAAGCTGGCCGGCGCGAATGTCGCAGCGATGGCCGTAGAGGACGATCGCGATTATTCCTGGAAAAACGGAAAGATTCCACTGTTTGGAATCGCGCGCGTGCGACGTGACTTCGGCCGGAACTACACGCTTGGCTCCGTTCTCACGACACGGGAAGACGGCGACGATTTTTCCCGGCTCGTCGGTGCTGACTTCCGGTTCTATCACTCGAAATTGTATTTCGCCCAGTTCCAGGCGGCACAGTCATGGACCGACAGCCTCGGAACATCAACGAATGGATCGCTGCTCCAGGCGGATTGGGATCGCACCGGTCGTGCGTGGGGATTTCACTACACGCTGCGCGGTGTTGAACCTGGATTCGGGGCAGCTGCGGGATTCGTCAACCGGACGGGAGTTGTCGAAGCACGTGTGTTCAATCGCGTGAGCTTCTACGGCGCAAAGGAGGCTCTCGTTCAGACGTTTGGCTCCTTCTTTCAATTTCAGCGAGTGTGGAATTATTCAGGCGGTCGTCCGTTGATCGAGCTGGTCGAGTCAATTTCGCCGAGTGCCACTCTGCGAGGTGGGTGGCAGCTGGGCGGTGCGATCTCACGTGGCGGGTTCGCGTATGATCCACGGAATTATTCGGGTCTTCGAGTCCTGAGAAACAGTCCATCCGATGGCCCAGGCGACACTGTTGCATTCGCGATCCCGGGGCTCGAGAAGAATCAGTTCGGCGGATCGGTTCGCGTTACTACTCCTACGCTTCGGTTTTTTAGTGCAACCGCGAGCCTAAGTCGCGGAAAAACGCCGATCTTTCGCGAGGCGGCTCCCGGCCGCAGCACACGAATCGACGGAGCAGTCGATCTGAGACCGACGACCTCATTGCGTGGTTCCCTTCAGTTCTCGCGACTGATAATCGAGCGCTCGCGAGACGATTCACGATTTTCAACCGAGACTATTCCGCGATTGAAGATGGAGTATCAGGTGAGCCAGGCGCTCTTCCTTCGACTTGTTGGCCAGTACGCCGCCCGGTCGCGCTCATCGCTGCGCGACGGTAACGGCAATTCTATCCTGGTCAACGGAGCACTCCAGCCGGCCACAAGCACGAATGAGTTCTCGATGGACTGGCTGTTCAGCTATCGCCCAATCCCCGGCACGCTTGTTTACCTCGGGTACGGCTCGACGATGGAAGAGCCGCGCGAATTTCGCTTCCAGGATCTTCGCCGTACCCGCGATGGGTTTTTCGGAAAGCTCAGCTACCTCTTCAGGCTCTGATTACTTCGGAACCGGAGGAGACATCCTCCTTGCCAGCTTTTGACCCCGCTCTTCGTCGTTTGACCTGTGAAACTCCCAGTTACCCAACGGGCGTAAGGAGACCTTAGGCCTCAACCCCTCGCCGATGAATCCGTTCCGCGCGCCGTACTCCCGTACCATCCGGGCAGTTCTCGCAGTTATGCTCGTGTCACTTCCGTCAATTGCGGCCGCACAATCCGCCGTCAGCGCAACCGACCGCGTCGCAGGATGGCGATCCGACATCGCCTTCTGGATCGACCAAGTGAAGAAACAGCACTACGTCTACAAATCGAAGCCGCTTCCCCCGGCACTCCTGAAGGCCGCAGACGACCTCTCGAAAAACATTCCTCGCTACAGCGACGACCGCATGCTGTTCGAGATGACCCGTCTCTCCGCATACGTTGGCGACGGGCATACATACGTGTTGCCGCTCGCCGCGCA
This sequence comes from Gemmatimonadales bacterium, assembly GCA_039933985.1. GTDB lineage: Bacteria > Gemmatimonadota > Gemmatimonadetes > Gemmatimonadales > Gemmatimonadaceae > UBA4720. The sequence continues at coordinate 19,294 of JBDTNA010000003.1, forward strand.
GCGATTCATGGGCAGCGTCATACCAATTCGTTTCTATCTCTTCTCGGACGGCATGTTCGTCATCGATGCAAAGCCCGGCTACGAGAAATGGATTGGAAGCGAGCTCGTTTCAATCGCGAATACGCCGACAGCCAGGATCATCGAGCGCATGAAGCCGACGATCAGCTCCGACAACAAGTTCGCATACAAGTGGATCGGACCGCCGTTCCTCAACTTGAAAGGAATCATCGAAGGGGTGACGGAACAGTCGTTCAGCGACAGCATTCCCGTAACGCTCCGCGACCGAAACGGCAAAACACAACATGTGAAGTTCGTCACTGGACCGCCGCCGAGAATGGAGGGAGTTCCCAAGCTCATGGCTTCCAGACTTGCAGGTGCACCACCTGCTCCGCTCTGGCTGCGTGACGTTCGTAGAAATTTCTGGATGGCACCGCAAAGCGACGGGTCTCTTTACGTCCAGTTCAATCAGGTCGCAAACGATGAGGGGCATACACTCAAGCAGGCCGGCGCTGAGCTCGACTCCGTTCTCTCGCGAACCCGCCCGGCGAAGATCATTCTCGACGTGCGGCACAACAACGGCGGCAATTCCTATCTCTATCCGCCAATCATCGACGCGTTGTCATCGTGGGAGACGTCAGTTCCCACCGGCCAGCTCTACGTTGTAACTGGCCGAAACACCTTTTCTGCTGCACAAAACTTCATCACCCAGCTCGACAAGCGAACACGCGCGATCTTCGTGGGCGAGCCGAGCAGCTCCAAGCCAAACTTTGTCGGCGAAGAAAACGATCTTCAGCTGCCGTGGAGCGGAGCGATCATCAGCATCTCCAACCGGTATCACGAGAACATCCCTGGCGACACGAGGCCATGGATCGAGCCCGATATCAAAGTCGAGCTCAGCTCGAAGGATTACTTCGCCAACCGTGATCCGGTTCTCGAGAGGCTAAGCCGCTAGCAAAGAGCCCGAATCACACGCCGGGCAACGTTCTAATTAGTATCGAATTGCACCTAATTTTGAAACGCCTGCCGCCACGGTGGAAGCCACCACTGTGTCCGCCGCGAACGTCCAGTCAATCCGCTGTGATGTGACTGTGTGATCGTCGCGCTTGTTGAAGAAAAGAACCGCTTTCACCAGAGGTTCCTGCGTCGCGACGTCATCGAGCGCCGACCTGTACCACTCGGCCCGATCGCCTCCAACTGCCAGCGAGCCGAACTCGGCGATCATGATCGGCTTTCCGAACTCTGCCATGCGCGGATATTTCTGCCCGAAGATCTCGTCGAACCGCCACCACTTCGACCAGTACGCGATCGGACCGTAATTCAACGCTCCTGTTCCAATCCAGTCGGCGTACTGATCGGCCGGATAGTAGAGGTCCCAGTACGCGTACGCGACGTGGGGCGCCCATACCCAGATGACCTTGTTTGCGCCCGCCGATCGAAACCGATCGACGACGTGTCGCCAGGCAGCGATGTACTCTTCCTTCGAATTGTTCTGCGGTCCCCACGGATATCGGTAAGGGTCGTTCATCTCGTGAGCGAAGCGCAGATAGATCGGCCGGTCGAATGCGGCCGCGGCCGTGGCCCACTTATCTATATAGAAGTCATACGCTCCTGTTGCGACAGCACCCAGACCGTGAGCGTCTCTTTTTCCGCGCAACGGCAAATTCGGATGCGCCGCACTCTCGAAATCATCCAGCCAAGGTTCCCACGTGATCACCGGAACCGACCCAAGATCCCAGATCGCATTCGAAAGCTGAAGCGGGAATTGCTGGTCCGGCTTATCACCCCATGCGGCGTAAAAGTGGACCATGGGAAAAACCGTGTTGACAGATTGTTCCAGCTCGATCACTCCGTCGAGCGTCTGCGGGATTCCTCCGTCGTACGCGCCAAAAAGAATTCGATCCGGACTCTTGAGGAACTCCACCCTCTCGCGGTTCGGCTCGAACCACGCGAGAGCGGAAGATCTTCCGGATCCCATGATACTCCGGCGCACGGCATTCTCGATTGCGCCAACCGCAGATGCCGATCGTTCCATGAGGGAGGACAGTGGGCCCTTCGATTCCATGTTCGTTGCCGTGAGTGCGGCGACGCCGCCGGTAATTCCGGCAAGAATTGCTAGTACTACCAGTACGCGCTGGCGAGTCCTCACGTTGGGGGATCACCGCCCATCGATCCGACATCGACTGAATTCCATGGTTGTGCCGCGTCGATCCTTGTTGATTCCCACGCCGCCCGGACTGGTCCAAATGCCATCAGCACCGGCAGCGTCGCAAAGCCCACCATTCCCCAAACCACCTGACTTGTCAGCTCGAGCGCGCCTTCGGATGTGGCCAATCTTGCTTCAACTACGTGCAGGACTGTCAGAAGATACAGCACAGTGAGAACGACCTGCGGCAACGCGAGCAACAGAAATCGCCCGCGTACTGCCTCCTTTGCCGTCGGTATATATGGGATGTCCGTCCTGGTGATCGCGAGCACGGTGCCGGCAAGAAAGATTGGCCACGACGCTACTTTCAGCGACAAGCCACGCCAATGTGTACCGCGTTCCATCCGTGGATGGCACAGCCAGCGTTGCGCGCCGAAGTATATCAGCATTCCGATCACGCCGACTGGGCCAGCCGCCGACAGGAATTCGTCGAACTGCATCGACGCAGGCTGCAGTCCCATCCACAGAAAGAGATACGGGAATATCAGGTAGAGAAGCGTCGCCGCGCCCGAGAGGTAGTATGTGCCGATTGTCGTGTACGCCAGCCGCTGCCTCCAGCTCAACTTGACGAACAGCCGCGGCATCTCGGCGAACACTACCTCGTAAACGCCGCGCGCCCACTTCAGCTGTTGTCTGTAATACGACCCGAGGTCCTCTGGAACGAGACCGCGGCTGAGAATTTCGGGAACGTAGATCGAACGCCAGCCAGCGGCATGAATTCTTATCGCAGTGACGAGATCTTCGGCGAGTCCGATCCCGTGACCGCCTATCGCTTCCAGCGTCTTTCTCCGAAACGTGCAGTTCGCGCCGATCGCAACAGCAGCGCCGTGCCCGAACAGGCCCATTTGTCCCGGACCATAAAACCCGTAAGTCTGTTCGGCAGCGCTTCGTGCAGTGAAGGATCGCCTCTGGTTGTAGTACGCCTGCGCCACCTGAACGAACCCGACGTCGTCGTGGTCGAAATGTCCAAGAACTCTGTCGAGGAATTCCGGAAAGGGGATGTGATCAGGGTCGAGAACCAGAATGAAATCTTCCGTCGTACTTTCCAGGGCGCGATTGATCTTGCCAGCTTTGGCGCCCGGCACATCTACTATCTCGAGCCAGGTCGCTCCATGACGCTCGGCCATCTCCCGAAATAGCGGGTCTCGCGTATCGTCGAGGAGATAAGTGTTGTGGGGATATTCGATTCGCGCGCAGGCCGCCAGCGTTTTCTCGAACATCGATAACGGTTCGCCCGGCGCACTCGTGGTGAAGATCGCCACGCCCATTCCAGCGGGAGCATTTCTTTTCGGTGGCTTTCTGATCGCGAGATAATTCACCCAGCCCAGCACCATTCGACCGATTCCGTACCAGACGGCGATCGACAGCGCGGCGAACAGAATCGGCTGTGCAACATGCTCCCGGCGAAACCACCAGTCGAGCATTCTCACCACCGCGACGATTCCGACGCCGGTGAGCAGCGCGATCGCTATGCGGTCACGCGTGCGAACGTCCGCGGCTTCGCGGTGTTTCCAGAGATTGCGATCGGTCGCGTCATCCCGGGCCAAGACGCCAGGTCAGCTCCACGACCGCATTGGTGACGTGATAGAAAGCTGTCTTCGCGTAATCGACGTGCGCGCGGAGAAGAGTCTGGTTCGTAAGCGACTTCTCAACTGAAGCGCGGGCGTTCCATGGATGAAAGCTGCGATTGGAAGTCACAAGAATGAACGACCCGTTTGGAGCGACGGCAAATGCGGGAGCGTCTTCTTTCGCTTTGAACCCGAACGATCCACCCAGGCGTGCAGTGAATCCACTCTCGCCGCGGCCCGTGAATGCGCCGATCACCGATTGGACGAAGGTGTTGCTCGGCGTGTAGTACGGTTCGTAGTGCCCAGTTAAGCCGACGCTGTTACGAACGAAGCGCAGCTCGTCCGCATTCTGGTAGGATATGCTGTATCCCGCCTGAAGGGTCGTGACGGCAGAGCGAACAACGGGCGCCATTGCCCAGGCATATGCAGTGCTCACTGAATTGTCGTCGGCAAATCGCTGACGATCGTAAGCTGCCTTCCCGAGCCAGCCTTTCCTGTCGACATCGAGCAACGCTCCAACCGTAGTCGTCATCACGTGAGTGCGGAGACTCGCTTCCGTATAGAGATATGGCGCACGCTCAGCGCGCACACCTGCCCGCACGAATGATCCCGCCTTCGCGCCAAGGTCGGCATTGCCCGTCCAGTCGAGCTTTGAAGGAACGTTTCGGTTGAACAGTCCCGCTCGGGCAGAAATGTCGACGCCACTGGAAGGGATGAATCCGCTGATGCCAACAGACCCGGCAAGCGTCGTAAGGTCGGTCGACGATACGTTCGGGTTTGTAGTCGTGCTCTCGGTCAGAAATAGCGTTCGCACTTTTCCGCACACCGACCAGAGAGGATTCATATAGTAGCCGGTCTCGACCTCTCCCCCGATACTCTTGACCGGCTGATCATCACTCGAGCCGAGCGCTGCAGTGCGGATCCATGTCGCGCTGAGCCATCTGATCTCATCGAGCTGTCGTCGCGCATCCTTGAGCGACGGGTCAGCCGCGAGAGCCTTTTCGAAGTTACGTCGCGCAGAGGTGAGGTCTCCCTCCCAGTAGGCCAGTGTCCCGACCAGAGCTGTCGCTCTCGGATCAGGCGGCGATCCGGAAACGAGTGGGTCGAGAACTTCCCTGGCGCGCGCGAGGCCACCGGTTTCCATCAGCGTCTGCGCGTACTGCAATCGGAGAGCTGTATCTGCTGGATGCAGGACGAGTCCGGAATCGTAGAGCGCACGCGCTCCGCGAACGTCTTTGTTCCAGTACAGAGTCTGTGCGAGCATCCTGATGGCATCACCATCCTCGGGATTCAACGCGCGGTGTCGCCGGAGAACATCGATGGCTTCCGAGAATCGTCCTGAATCGCGAAGAATGGCAGCGTCTCCAATCGGCGAGCCTTGCGCTGGTTCCTGAGAAATGGCCGCTGACGTTGTTGCGACACAAGCCGCAACCAATACTGCACCGAAGCTGAAAATGCCTTTTGTGATTCGCACGCACCAATGTATGAGAGCGCGTCGACGTGGCCTAGAAGCTTTTGTTCGATTGCAGCCTCTGGCGTATCGGTAGCCCAGCGCCGAGAATTGAAGTCCCACATGTGGCAGGAACAGCTGGAATGAAGCCGATGGGCCCTGTGCTGATTCTGATCGCTCTCTTCTCCGCCGGGTTCATGAAACGTGAGCCGCGAACGGGCGATGCATCTCGTACGGCTGTTCCAGTCGTCGACGCAAACGACAATCGCACACCTGCCGGTGTTTCGCGTAACGACACTCTCAAAATCGACCTCGCAATCCAGATAGCGCGCTGGTATCCCGAGGCGGCTGATGGTCCATCTGTTGAAGTGCCCGTATTCACAGAGGTAGGCCACGCTCCGCAGATACCGGCTCCGCTGATTCGCGTTCGAACGGGCACGACCATAGTTGCAACTGTCAAAAACTCGCTCTCCGATTCTGTCACATGGGTTCGCGGTCTTGTCAGCCATCCCACTGCACCAGACAGCGTACCGATCAAGCCCGGCGAATCTCACACATTCACATTCTCGGCGGGTGCGCCTGGCACTTACATGTACAGCGCGCTGCCCGGGCGGATCATTCCTCCTATTGTCGCGGCAGATCGCATTAACGAGCAAGAACAACTTGTCGGCGCCTTCGTCGTCGACTCAGTCGGAGCTCCGATCAACGATCGCATCTTCGTCATGAACATCTGGGGAAATCGGTTGAGACCGGACAAGTATCGGAATGCGCTCGCAATCAACGGGAAATCATGGCCGTTCACTGAGCGCATCGCTGCTGGCGTGGGGGATACAGTTCGCTGGCGTGTGATAAATGGCAGCGGCCGCCGTCATCCGATGCATCTGCACGGTTTCTATTTTCGGGTGGACTCGAGGGGAACCACCACCGGCGACACGATCTATTCGTCCGGCGCTCGACGACTCGCAGTCACTGAAGACATGGCGCCCGCCACAACAATGTCGATGGTGTGGAGCCCGGACCGGCCGGGGAACTGGCTATTTCATTGTCATCTGACGTTTCACGTAACCAGCGGTGCGAGACTCGACGGGCCGGGAGAAGAGCACATCATGCACGACGCTAATCCGTCCACGCACATGGCCGGACTGGTACTCGGCATCAACGTTAAGCCAGGTGTGGGAGGCAAAACTGCGGCGGAGGTGAACTGGAACGGCGGCAACGTTCAGCGGCTGCGATTGTTCGCGGACGAGAGGCCGCGCACCGGCCGGACGCCTTTCGCAATGTCGTATGTGCTTCAACGGGACAATCGCGCGCCTGCCGTCGATTCTATAGAGTCGCCGGGACAGCCGATCGTTATGACTCGCGGTGTGCCGACACAAGTCACTGTGTTGAACAGAAGTCACGACGGCACCGCCGTCCATTGGCACGGCATCGAGCTCGAGAGTTACTCCGATGGCGTCGCGGGATGGAGCGGTGCCATGAACAAGCTCGCGCCAATGATTGCTCCGAACGATTCGTTCATTGCGCACCTGACGCTCAAGAGGGCGGGGACTTTCATCTACCACACGCACCTGAACGACGTCGAGCAAATCACGTCAGGCATGTATGGACCGATCGTCGTGCTCGAGCCCGGTGAGAAATACGATCCATCACGCGATCACACATTCACGATCGGATGGGACGGTCCGCAGACGAGCGACCCTCGGGTCGTGGTAAATGGAGACTCGATCTCGCAACCACTCGAGTTGAAGTCGGGAGTCACTCACCGCCTGAGGTTCGTGAACATCGCGCCTGCTCTCCGTTTCATCATCAGCATCGAGCGGGACTCAACCCCGGGCAAGTGGACGCCGCGGGCCAAAGACGGTGCTGATCTTCCGCCCGCGTTGAGAAAACCTGGTACGGCAAGAACTGCTATCGATGTCGGAGAGACTTTTGATGCGGAGTTTGATCCCACGCCGGGCGAGTATCGTCTGTCGATAATTCAGCCGGCACTGAAGATCCTGCGGACGAAAAAGATCATCGTTCGCTAGCCTAAGGGCTGAGGTACTGAGTCCGAAGCACCTCTTCTATGCGAGAAGGTATGCCCCTAACCCGGCTGTCAGTTTGTCTCCTGCTCCTCCTCCCCGCATGCGCATCCACTGGAACCCGCCGAATGAGTGAGATCGACCAGTTGATGCAGCGGTACGAAGGTGCCATTCCCGGCGCGTCCCTTCTGGTTGTCCGGGATGGAAAACCGATCGTCCGAAAATCGTGGGGCCTCGCGGACCTCGAAACGAAAGTCCCTGCAGCTCCGAAAACCAATTATCGGCTCGCGTCAGTAACCAAACAGTTCACGGCGACGGCGATTCTTCTCCTGGTTCAGGACGGCAAGCTCAAGCTCGACGATCGCATTCGCCAATGGCTCCCGACGCTTCCAAACGCGACTGACCAGATCACGATCCGTCAGGTTCTCAGTCACACCTCCGGACTGATCGACTACGAAGATGTGATGGCGCCCGGCACCACCATTCAGGTCCACGACACTGATGTGCTTCATCTGCTCGAGACGCAGGACTCTACTTACTTCAACCCCGGAACAAAATACGCATATAGCAACACCGGATACTCGCTGCTCGCACTCATCGTCGAACGTGCATCCGGCAAATCATTCGTGACTTTCCTCCACGATCGAATCTTCACACCACTCGGCATGGCCAACTCGGTCGCGTTCGAGAACGGAACATCGACCGTGTCTGATCGCGCCTTTGGATACACGATGCGAAACGGTGCATGGGCCCGAAAGGATCAGAGCAGCACCAGCGCCGTACTCGGCGACGGCGGCATCTACTCATCGATCGACGACATGGCGAAGTGGGACGCAGCCCTCTACGACTCGCGACTTCTCAGCGATGAGTCGAGGCGCCTCGCGTTCACTCCACATACGGACACGAATGATGCTGACGTGAAGTATGGTTTCGGCTGGCGCATCACTGGCGAGACACTGTGGCATTCCGGAGAAACTTCAGGATTCCGCAACGTGATCGTGCGATACCCCGCGCGAAAACTTACCGTTGTCATCCTCACCAATCGCGACGATCCCGAGCCGTACAAGACCGCGCTCGCCGTTGCGGATATCTTTCTACGAGATCGCTAGTTCTTCGACTGCGACTCCAGCCACTTTCGCCCTTCGTCAGTGATTCGAAGATCTCCGATCGAAGTGTATTGACCACCACCACGCCCATCTGAACGTGGCTCACCAGAGGTGATCATCCCCCTTTGAGCTAACGCCTGCACATGCTCGATCAGCTGGTCGAAGATTTGCCGCTCCTCATTGCGCCGCGGCGCGTAGAACGTCGTCTCACCATCGGCAATCCTGCGCAACGCAGACAGCTGCGCATCGGCAAGTCGTTCCCATAGTGGCTGCGGCGCTCCAGGCATGTCGGACTCGGGCATCGTGTCCCACACAACTTCAACTTCGTTCGTACCCGTCCGAGTCCAATTGCTCCACACACGCAGAAAAACTCTACCGGTTCCGCCAAGCTGTGTGTCGTCAACTGTCGCGACGAACGTGTACCTGTTGTTGGAGCTCCTCAACCAGCTCGACTCAAAGCCAATCGGGTTGAGCCAGGACATTCGAAGCGATCGCACCCGATAGTGGTGCTGCGCCAGCCATTCTGAAGCAGCGCTCTTCGCGCGTGCGTAGCGCATTGTGGACCACCCTGCGACGACAACCAGCCCAATGGCGACGTAGGAGTACATAGCAGGTCCCCCGAATCAGTCCACAAATGGAGTTGTCGGAGTTCCGCGCGTCGTCACCTCGACAGTGTATCCGTCGCGGCCAAGCAGCAGGCGAAGCATTTCGGCCGCGCTCTCATTTGCGTGGCGCAGAAGATCGGCCTGTTGTCCAGCAGCGGTGAGCTGCGCGCGAACCTGTCGCTGAATCGCGTCTCGGTCTGAAGGTCGGAACGGATTCCACAATCCCCCGCGCTCGTCATAGGTCTTCATGTCGAGGACTTCGACTCCCATCAACTTTGCAGCGGGAATCCGGATCCTGATCTTCTTCGCCTTGTGGTCAATGCTGACTTCGGGATTATCGCCCAGATCGATTCCGGCCGTGAGCTTTCCGGTGACAACTACCAAAGACTGCTTGGTCGAGCCGTACCACGTGTTCTGATAGGTTACGACATCTCGAACAGTTGCTTCGCTCGACACGAGTTTGGCAACGGCACGTATCTGCGACACCACCACATCGTGTGAGATTTTCGTTTCATTGCGGCCGAGTACCCCGCCGGGCAGCATGCGTGTGCTGCAATATCCTACGGCCATCACTACGATCAGGGCGCTCGCCAGCATCGCGGCGCCCGTGCTGATGACCGGCCGTCTCTCCCTTGTCATCGGAGTTTGCTCAACGTCATCGGGAGGTATAGCTCGTGGTGCCATGTTCTCAATATACCGCGACCACTCGCCGACCTGCGTCTTCAGATCACTTGACCCGACGGTCGTGACGATTCGTCACGCCTCTCTTCAGCAACCGAGATTCCAAGCCCATCCGGATCCACGTATTGGGCCACTTTGGCGCCGAAGACATTCATCGGCTCCTGGATGCACGTCACCTTGTGCTCGATCATCCTTCTGTGAAACTCGTCGAGACTGGGAACGCTGAATCCAGGTCTGCATCGGCCCGCAGGCACTTCCTTGGGATCGTCAGCCGCGCCCTCGGCTGCTTCACTCTGATGAAGTGCGAGTGTTGCGCCCACAGTGGCGAATTCCGTCCAGTGTGGAGATTCGAATCTCAGCGGTAAGCCAATGACATCTCTGTAGAAGGCTACCGATTTGTTCATGTCGCTCACGAACACGATCGCATAGTTGACCCGCACTCAAGCCTCCAGCAATTGAGTGGTAGCCGGCTATGCTACGCTGCGCCGTCCTCCATGACTAGAGGACGGCGCGTTTGTTCGATCAGACCTTCGCCACGAGAACTTCTTCGAGACGGTCGAAGCTCTGTCCCCACCCATCCGCATGACCGTTCCGAGAGTCAACCGAATCGAATCCGGTCTGACGGAAATTCATTTCCGTTTGGTTTCCGCGAGCGGTAAGTGTCACCGTCACCAGCGTCTCTGGTCCAGGCTTGCCAGTCGCATCATTCCACGCATGGGTGAACACCAGTCGCTCCGGAGGCACGATCTCCCTGTACGCACCACCAAGCGGGAGCTCCTTTCCATCAGGAGTCACCATTACCGCATGCCATTTCCCGCCGGGACGCAGGTCACCTTCGCTCACCGGAATCGTGAAGCCCCTCGGCGCTGACCACTGATCCATGTTTTCTGTCCACGCCTTCCACACCAGCTCGCGCGGAGCGTCGAACGTGCGATTGATGACGAGCTCACGATCGCTCGCAGTCTGAGTGCCGCTATTTTTTTCGCCCACGTTTCCTCTCCTTGGTTTGCACTTCGTGCAGGTATTCGTCGAGGCGGTCGAAGCTCTGTTCCCAGTATTGTCGATAGTGCTCGATCCACGCCGCAGCGTCCTTGAGCGGCTCTGCCTCGAGCCGGCACGGCCGCCACTGCGCTTCGCGACTTTGCGAGACGAGACCGGCGCGTTGAAGCACTTTCAAATGCTTCGACACTGCCGGCAGCGTCATCCTGAACGGCTCGGCCAGATCGGTCACCGATTTCTCTCCTGATGCAAGCATCGAGAGGATCGCGCGACGGGTCGGGTCAGACAGTGCGGCGAATGTGAGGTCGAGCTGTTGCTGGTTCATGCTTCGGTCGCCAGTGTATTAAACCTTTTGGTATAATACAAGACGAACTTCGATTCAGCAAGTGCCCGGCAAGGATTTCTTTACCTCAGCTCGGCGTCAATGAGCTCTGAACCGCCAGCAGTACGTGCGAGCGCGGTGAGCTCTTCGGGTTGCGTGGACTTCTTGAGCTTGATGAAGTAATCGAGCGTAGCAATGCCATCGGTGTCGATCGTGACCGCCCCTGTGCGCCAGTCTTTTGCGTATTCACCGAGGATGAGCTCGAGTCCGCGGCGGGTGCCGTTCGCATCGCGGGTTCGAACTCGCAGCACGCTCTCCTTGTCTTTCGCTTCATCCTCTTTCGAGCCATCGCCATGCACGCGGCGCAGTGCTTTCTGCGCGACACCCTCGAGCTGGTCGCGTGTCATGTTCTTGAGAACTTCGTTGTCTATCTGGGCGACGAACGTACCGGTGCGGGCAAGAGCTTTCGCGCGCTTGAGCCGCTTGGCCGCAATACTTCCTTCGAGCTCGACTGGTGAATCGCCGAAATCTGTGTACCAGAGAATCAGGATAGCTGCGTTGAACATCATCGAGATCACCATGGCGATCTTTATGTCAACCGCCGCTGCAAGGCCCACACCGGTGGCAAGGAATACATAGACAGCGTCCTTGCTGTCGTCGAGACTGTTTCGAAAGCGCACAGCAGCGACAATGCCGGCGAGGCTGAACGCCAGTGACAGGCTGTCCTTTACCAGGATGACCACGCCCGCGACCACGAGCGGGAGGATAATCAAGAGCTGCACGACCGATTGCTGATACCCGCGCTTCGCACGCGTGAGCTGGTAAATCCAGGCGACGGGCAGCGAGAAGAGCATCGCCGAAAGCATTGCGGCCGCAACTGCTATCGAACCGCCAGGATGTGCGCTAACCGCCGCCGCGGCACTCTTTGAAGTCCCCGCCAGACCGTCGCCGAGGATCGGCTGGAGAGAGATGACGGCAAATCCCGACGTCGCGGGCAGCTTGTTCAAAACGAGCCATCCGAGAGGGATCAGGACGGCGTAGTATAGGACAACCTTGATCAGAACTCGCGTCGAAGGAGACGCAAGCGAGCTACTTGAACGACTCTCCATCGATGATCTCCTGATTGGACTTCAATATTCGCGAACAGGGATGTTCCGCGCCATACGCTTACGAAGGCGATTCAATGAAAGAACACATCATAGAGCAGCGCGTCTGGGTTCCCCACCCGGTGACCACGATCTTCCCATTCTTTGCGGCCGCGGAGAATCTCGAGCGAATGACTCCGCCTGAGCTGGGATTTCAGATTCGGTCGGATCTTCCGATCTCCATGCGGCCCGGCGCACTGATCGACTACACGATCAGGCTTTACGGAATCCCGATGAAGTGGCGTACAGAAATTACCCGCTGGGATCCGCCTGCTTCATTCGAGGACGTGCAGCTGAGGGGACCATACGCGAAGTGGGTTCACACTCACACATTTGTGGAGGAAGGCGGTGGCACCACGATCGAGGACCGGGTGGTTTACGCGCTTCCTTTCGGCCCGCTTGGGGCCATTGCACACCCGTTTGTCAGGCGTCAGTTGAAACGAATCTTCGAATACCGCGAATCCGTTTTGCTACGCGAGTTCTCTTACTGAGATCTGGTTCCCCGCATGGTATCGGGCCCCAGCTTCGCCGAAACCGCGGTCGCCGTTCCCTGTGTGTCCAGGTCGAACTTGATATTCACACCGGCCAGCACACGAACCGTGAACTCATTCGGTGCCAGCGCGAACAGTTCAGCCTCTCCCTGTCCCGGGAAGAACATGAATAAGCGGCCTTCGTACATGAACACCCGCGCGATCTCGTTGGGCCCCATTGTGTAGTTGCCGACGAACTTTTCGAGCGCCGCACGACTTAGGGTCATGAATTTCTGCAGCGGCGGCGCGGGTGCCTGGCTTTGGAATGGTATCGGAGCTAGAGCGACTACTCGTGGTGACGCGGCTGGAGCGGATTCCTTTGCAGAGAGGATGCGCTCCACAATCGTCCATGACGCTCCGCCCCCCACGTTGCGATTGTTATCCGTGTCACCTCTTAGCACGATCACCATCTCTTCATCGGGGATGACGAACATCACCTGCCCGCCGGTTCCGCGCGCCTGATACAATCGATGCTGGCTCGCCCGTGGATACCTCGTCGACGCACTGTCGGCATCGTAAATCCACCACATGTAGCCATACCTCTGTTTGGGAGCGATTTCGATCGTCGAGCTCGTGCTCTCCTTCACCCACGAAGACGGAACGATCTGTCGTCCATTCCATTTCCCATTCTGCAGGTAGAGCTGCCCGAATCTCGCGAGGTCGCGAGTCGACATCCTGAACGTATGCGCGGGATAAACCGACCTGCTCGGCTCGAGTACTTCGAAACCATCACTCACTTCGAAGTCCTGCATTCCGATCGGCTTGGCGATTCGACGCCGGAACGATTCATACAGCTTCTCGCCTGTGCGCTGCTGGTAGATGACACCCGCGACGTTGAAGTCCCAGTTGTTGTAGAACCAGTGCGCTCCAGGCGCGTAAGCTCCGCGTGCCGGCCGATCGGTGCCCTGCT
>JBDTNA010000004.1:0-28206 GCA_039933985.1 Gemmatimonadales bacterium
TGCATCCTGAGCTCGCAGGGCTCATGTCGCCATATGCGGCTGTGCTGGACCGCGCCGGAAAGTTCGATGAGGCCGACAGCGTATACCGCGCGACACTCGACATGCGGCGCAAGCTCCTTGGCGCCGAGCATCCGGAGTATGCGTGGACGATGTTCAGCTACGCGGATTTCCTGCTTGGTACGAAGCGCTACGCCGATGCGGCGAAGTGGTGTCGCGAAGTCCTCAAGCTTCGCGGCAAGACTCTTCCTGATTCGCATCCCGCTGTCGCGACGGCGATGAGTGTGCTGGGCAGATCGCTCGATGGGCTCGATTCGCTCACTGAAGGCGAGCGCTGGCTGCGCGAGAGCCTTCGTCTTCGGAAGCAGTCATTGCCGGAAGGACACTGGCTGATAATGTCGAGCGAGAGCGTCCTTGGCGGTCACATGACTGCTGCCCACAGGTTCGCGGAGGCGGAGGCGCTGCTGCTTCCGGCGGAGAGAAAGCTCGTTGAAGCGCGCGGAGAAAAGGCGCCGGTAGTGAACGACGTGCGAAAGCGAATCGTCGCGCTCTACACGAGCTGGGGGAAGAAAGCGGAGGCGGCTAAGTGGGGGGCAAGAATCTCCGGTCCATAGCCCAAGTGTAGCCTCGCACATGCTTTAATCAGATACCTGCAAATCCCAGAACAAAATCACGCACATCCTGGCGATCGAGGCGGAACACTCCGCCCTGACCTGCGCAGGAATTGTTCTTTCCGAATGACGTGATTCCGGCGATGACGTTGCTCGAACCGAGATAGTTCGGCCCGCCCGAATCGCCGAAGCAGGTTCCTCCGGTATTTGCATTGTTCGACAACATCATCGCACCCGGGCCAGTGAAGCCCGTATTGATCTGGATCAGCCGCGGCTGGGCGACCATGCGTATCAGCAGCGCGGTTTCCTTTGCGGGATTGCTGAGCTGGGCTCCATATCCCACAGATGTGAATGTCGTAGCGTGCTTCGATAGAGCATCAAGCTGGTTCAAGCCAGGAAGCGTCCCGTAGGCAGAAGGAGGAAGCGTAACGGGCGCCGCAAGCTTGATCACTCCTACATCGTGAAGAAAGAAAGCCGCTTCGGTAAACAGCGGATGTGACTGCCACGCCACGGCTTCGACCGTATTTGGCCCCGCAAATGGATAGTTGTTGTTTCCATTCTGTACATCGGATTCAGTGAAGATTCGGATGGCGCTGAATTCGCCAGGCTCACCGGTGCAATGCCCAGCGGTCACGACGTAAAGCGGAGCAATGAGAGTACCGCTGCAGCGAAACGCCGGAGTTCCCGCAACGTCCATGATGATCAGCACGACCGCCGGATGTGCGTTGCCGTCAACGTCACCGTTCGTGATGTACGACGGCCCCCGGATGGTCATCTCGGGCGCCGTCGTCGTTTGCTGATCGCACGCAACGGCCGCGAGGGAAACACCCGCAATCACGAATGCCATTGTCATTCTCTTCATTGCTGCCTGCTCCACGCTGAATGTGTTGATTACGATGCCGCGGCGTCAGGCCTCGGTCAAGGTGGTCAGGGCGATAAGTGACTCGTTGAACTTTCCGCTCCCGTGGCCGAGCGCACGGAAGAATGACCTGTCGGTGCTCTCGACCACGGGGACGGCACTCCGGGTGAGAGCGCGTCCCTTCCGAGTCAAAGTCAGCACCTTCGCCCGGGTATCGGTGGGATGCGCGCGGCGTTCGAGCAGGCCTCGCGATTCCAGCGCGCGCAGGACCTGAGACGTCATCATCATATCCAGCTTGGCGTGGCGTGCGAGCATCGCCTGAGTGATCGAGCCTTCACTTCTCGAAAGCCAGAGCAGGCTCGCCAACAGCGCATACTGAACCTGGGTGAGCTCGAGCGGCCGCAACGCTTCGGCGATACGCCTCTGCCAGAGTGTGGTGACCTGCCAGAGCAGAAACCCTGTGCTTTCGTTCGCTTCGCTGACCGAGAACGGCGCGGCTTTCCTATTCATCGACGCTTGCCTTCATCGCCGTGACGATAAGCTGAAAGTCAGCTTTTGTCATTTCGATGTGACCGCGACGGAAGGGAAAGCCCCAGCGTTTCGGGTCTCCGATGAACGACAGCCCGGGAATGAGCGGAGCTATTGGCGTCGGCTTGCTCTTTACGAATCTCACATCGCGCCGAGAAGGGACGAAATCGGGACTCATGCGGTGCTTGTATACCGCGTCGCCAATCACCTGCCCGATTGCGGTGAACTGCCGCAGCGGCTCGCCGTCCGCGAAGTCAGTCTTTGGAGAATAGTAGACGAGCCAATCGCCCTTGCTCATCCGTTGCAGCGGCGCAGCCTTCCCATGTCCGAGCTGTGCGAATCCTCCCGTTACTCCACGCTCGACGTGCGACAGCGACACTACCCCAATCCAGTATTTAGTCATATGCATGCAGGATATATGCATACATAGCAAATAGCAATACCCACCCAGCTGGAGGTTTGAACCAGCGGCCGGGGACGTAACATCGAACGCCGCGCTTTCTTCGCCTATTCTTCACAGGGGCCGAGGATGCCACTCGACGAAATCATGCGGCCTCGCCGGCACAGGTCGCGCGAAACGACAGAGGACGTGATATTCGGGAACCGTCCCTCCAGCTAATTAGTAATACTATGAAACTAATAACCAGCCTCGCTGCTCTGGTGCTGACGCTCCCGGCCGGCGCCCGGAGTCAGCAACAGGCCGACATTGATCCGGTCACTGTCTCGGCTGACAAGTACAAAGTGCTGCTCGAAAATGATCGGGTGCGTATTGTCGAATACTCGATCAAGCCAGGCGAGCGCGATCAACCACACACACACCCTTCCAAAGTCTCATACGTTGTCGGCGGCGGATCACTTCGAATAACTCTGCGGGACACTTCGTTCATCTCCATAGACAGCACCGGAGAAGTGTCATGGAGGGGCAGAGTGCCCTGGCATTTTGCCGAAAACGTTGGAGTCACTCCGGTTCGGATCGTCCTCTTCGAGGTGAAGCGAGTTGATGCGAACGCTGCCTCTGCCGCCCAGGATCCGCTGCTGATGAACCCGTCGACCGTCGCTGAAAAGTTCGAGAACGACTCCGTACGAGTGATGGAAGCGGTAATCCCTCCGGGCCACAGGGAAAAGCAGCACACTCATCCACCGTACGCCACGTACGTCCTTGGCGGCGGCAGCGTCCGAATGCATTTTCCCGACGGCACCACGCGCGACGTTGAATTCAAGACTGGCGAGGCGCGATTCAGCGAGAGTGTAACGCACTGGGCGGAGAATATCGGGACGTCCACGGTTCGCGTGATTCTCGTTGAGCTGCGTCATCGATAGCGCAGTCGCTACCCTAAAAACCAAGGTACCACTGATTGAAACATGCTGGCCCGTCTGATGCATTAGGAGGGACCAGTGGCGGGCAACAGGTATCGCGGCGGGCAACCGGAAAGGAGTCAGGATGCGGATGAATCGCGGCAAGCAAATTGGCCTTCTGGCCGGGCTCGGAGTTGGGGCAACACTGCTGCTGACAGACGCGGGCGCTTCGAAGCGGAAGCGCGCTCGAGCGGCAATGGAGAAAACTCCCCGGACGAATCATCTGCTCGCGGCACGCGTTGCGGCGGAGCTCGATCATTCTGTCGCGCATGGGAGAGGAATTCAGGTATTTGCGTCGAACGACCGCATCACACTTCGCGGAGTTGCCCTGCGGGATGAGCTGGATGATGTGATGTCAGCTATCCGCAGCGTGGAAGGTGTGCGTGGCGTAAGGAATAACCTGGAGCTGCGCGAGTCCGCGGGAAACGTCCTGGCTCTCCAGAGCTGACGCCGGAGTTGTCCGGCGCCGTGTCTCAAGCGGCGCTCTAGATTATCTCACTGAAAGGCGGCGTGGTTTGAGGCGCCGCCGCCATGGTCTCGCATCACCAGACGCGACCGGGTGGCTTGTCTGGGCTGCACGATTCGGTTACGCCGCGTGCGGATTCATCTACATAGCGATTGGAATGGTCGCGGCTGCGGTCGCTCTCGGCGTCGGTCAGGAACCGACAGGCTCGCATGGCGTGATGCGATTTCTTGCCCGGCAGCCATTCGCTCCTCTACTGCTCGCAACACTTGGAATCGGCCTGGCAGGATACGCGGCCCTCAATATCACCGGTGCGATAAGCGATCCTGAAAGACGAGGTTTGTCGATCGTTGGGCTGGGTCTGCGCGCGATGGACATTCTGACGGGCGCTCTCTACATCGCGCTCACCTTCGCGGTCCTGGGACTTCTTGTTGGATCATCGAAAAGGACTGACACTGCAAGAGCGGTTGCGGAGAAGCTTCTCGAGCTTCCATTCGGCGTCGCGATACTGGGATTGATTGGAGTATCGCTGATTGTTGGAAGTGTGTACCTCTTCGTTCGCGCGCTGCGTGACGAATTTGGTGAAATGCTCGACAAGCGTTCACTATCGAGGGAGGCACGTGCCGCAATCGTTCTCGCTGCGCGCGCTGGAACTGCCGCGCGGGGAGTCGTCTTCGCCATCTGCGGTGCGCTCGCGATCAGCGCCGCCATGTCCCGGTCGCCACAAAAGATCGGCGATGTCGACGATGCGCTTGCTGTCATACGAGAGGGAGCCATGGGACCTTTGCTGCTGGCGCTCATGGGTGCCGGCTTCATCGCTTATGGCGTATACCAGCTGAGCAAGGCTCGGTATCAACGCGTGGTCGACTCATCACGCTCGAGATCTGCAATCCGATTGTAGGCTAACGCTTACAGCATTCTGACGCGGGTTTTCTGGCCCGGTATCCAGCGCGACCGCAATTTGATGTCATGAAGCGTCACCTCGCACTCTGGATTGTGGGCGTTGCAGCAAGCTGCTCGGCCGTCGTTCATGAGGAAGACACGGCAATCACCGGCGATCGAAGTGCCACGTCGATTGCGATCGTGAACGTCAACGTCGTCCCGATGGATCAGGATCGTGTGATACAGTCGCAGACCGTGTTGATCGACAACGGTCGCATTACCAGCATCGGACCGGCTTCGAGCACGCAAGTTCCCGCGGGGTCCCTGCGCATCGATGCTCGGGGCAAGTATCTGCTGCCCGGGCTCATCGACATGCATGTCCACATCCGTACGAGCGAGCTCGACAAGTATCTGCCTGCCGGTGTGACATCCGTTCGGAACATGTGGGGATACAACGAGCTTCCGGCGATCATGCGCGACATCGAAACGGGCGTGAGAAAAGGGCCGCACATCTTTTCACTCACCGCTGGCTTCGATGGATCGCCCGCTCAGTGGCCGCAGACCCAGCTGTCCGACGATCCATCTCTGATCAGCGCGATGGTCGACCGCCAATACGATCTCGGGTTTCGGGAGATCAAGGTTTATCAAAGGCTTTCCCGAGCCGCATACGACACGATCGTCGCGGTTGCCAAACGAAAGGGAATGACGTTCGCGGGACACACGCCGACGCTGGTCGGGCTCGATCATGTTCTGGAATCCGGACAGCGCTCGATCGAACACCTGGGTGGCTACAGCACCGGAAGCCAGCTCGATGCGCAGATCTCGGCGACTATTCAGGCCGGTACGTACAACTGTCCGACGATCGCGGTTCAATCGCTGTTGACGCCTTCGCGTGGAGATGGGCTGCGCGCGATAACACTGGCATTGCATACGCGGGGAGCGCGACTGCTCGTTGGAACCGACGCAGGCATAGATGTGACGGCTGCCGGCAGCTCGATACACGATGAGCTGGAGCTGTTCGTCCGTGCAGGCATCCCGGCATTCGATGCGTTACTCGGCGCGACGCGGACAGCGGCCGAGTATCTGGGGCAATCGAGTGCAATTGGGACGATTGCGGTGGGGAAGGAGGCCGACCTCATCCTCGTCCGTGGTAATCCTCTTCAGGATATCCGGTCGACGCGCGAGATCGAGGCAGTGATCGTAAACGGCACTCTTCTGAACTGACTCAGACGAAGACCATTAACCACCGGTGGCTAGAGTTTCTCTTCCTCAAGTGGGGCTGTACGGAAGCTGTTTCGGATGTCTATTTATAGCCGTCCAACAACCCCATACGAATGAACAAACTCATAGTCCTCGCCATTATCGGCGTTGCGGCACCGCTCGCAGCGCAGAACCCGCCACCGCCACCGCCCCCGCCCCCGGTTAACCCGCCATCTGGCAGCACTCCACCAGCCACAAGCGCGGCAATCCCGGCGAAGTGGGACGTCCTGGCGAAACACGGCACCTCGAAAGACGTCGACTATGACGTAACAGAAGGAACCTGGATCAACCTCGACGTCTCCCCGGACGGAAAGACCATCGTCTTCGACATCGTCGGCGACATATACAAAATGCCAATCACCGGCGGCAGCGCGACCCTCATACTCGGCGGCCCCGCATATGAGCACCAGCCGCGCTTCTCGCCGGACGGAAAGCGCATCGCATTTACATCCGATCGCGATGGACTTACCAACGTGTGGACAGCCGACGTCAACGGAAAAGACCTCCGACAAGTCAGCAAGGAGCGCGAACGCGAAGTATCCAACCCTGCGTGGACTCCCGACGGACAATACCTCGTCAACCGCAAACACTTCCGCAACACCCGCTCGCTCGGCTCCGGAGAGATGTGGCTCTATCACTCATCCGGTGGCAACGGCCTCAAGCTCACCGATCGTCGCAACTGGGAACAGAACGCGACCGAGCCGACTGTTTCGCCGGACGGACGCTACGTCTACTTCAGCGAAGACGTTTCTCCCGGCGGCGGATTCCAATACAACCGTGACGCGCATGGTCAGGTTTATGTCGTGCAGCGCTTCGATCGCCAGACGGGCCAGCGCACCACGGCAATCGGCGGCGCAGGCAGCGCACTTCGTCCGCAGGTCTCACCGGACGGAAAGGCGATCGCATTCGTTCGCCGGGTTGGATTGAAGAGCGTTCTCTGGACACGCGATCTCGAGAGCGGGCGCGAAGCGCCGGTGTGGGACGGACTCGATCACGATCAGCAGGAAGCATGGGCGATCTACGGAACGTATCCAGCCTTCGACTGGATGCCCGACGGCAAGACGGTCGTGATCTGGGCGGGCGGCAAGATCAACTCTGTCGACATGGCGACCGGACGCGCGACGAACATTCCATTCAGCGCGCACATTCATCAGACAATCACGGATGCGGTGCGCTTCGCTCAACAGGTCGCGCCGGACAGCTTCGATGTGAAGATGCTTCGCTGGGTCAACGTCTCACCCGACCAGAAGCGCGTGGTCTACACATCACTCGGCAAGCTCTATGTCAAAGAGCTGCCCGACGGCAAACCGCATCGCGTTACGAGCGATGACAAGAACTTCGAGCTCTTCCCATCGTGGTCACCCGACGGACGCACACTGGTCTATGCGTCATGGGACGACGACACGATGGGTGCCATTCGGACGGTTGGTCTCGACGGCCGCAACGGTCGCAAGCTCACGACCAAGCTCGGCCATTATATCGAGCCGAGGTTTTCGTCGAACGGACAGCAGGTCGTGTATCGCCGGATTGGCAGTGACGGTTTGAGATCGGGCCTCTACACGCAGGACCGTGGCGTATATATGGTAGCGGCCACCGGTGGTGAGTCGAAGCTGGTCACCGAAGACGGTCAGCTGCCGCGCTTCAACAAAGCGGGCGATCGCATCTTCCTCAACGGAAATGAGGCCCAGAAAGCGGCGCTCGTCAGCGTCAATCTCACCGGCGGCGATCGGCGTGTGCATCTCACGTCTGACAACGCTACGGAATTCATGCCTTCGCCGGACGAAAAATTCGTCACGTGGGTCGAGCGATACAATGCGTACGTCGCTCCGCTTCCACTGACCGGCAAGGCAATCGACGTAAGCACGAGCGTCAGCGATTTCCCGGCGAAACGAATCTCACGTGATGCCGGCACCTATCTGCACTGGTCGCCTGATTCGCGACGCGTGTACTGGTCACTGGGGCCCGATCTGTACCATCGCGATGTATCGGCGACGTTTGCATTCGAGACGCAGGATACGACGACTCTCATAAAGGATCCGGAAAGCAAAGGCATCCCGATCGGATTCAAGGTGGTCGCAGACAAGCCGACAGGAAAGGTCGCAATCGTCGGCGCGACTGTAATCTCGATGAAGGGTGATGAAGTCATCCCGAACGCGACAATTCTGATCGATCGCAACCGGATCACCTACGTCGGCACTGGCGACAACATCCGTTACGGTGACGACTTCAAGCGCATCGACGCGACAGGCAAATTCATCATGCCTGGATTTGTGGATGCCCACGCGCACATCGGAACCGGCTCCAGCGGCATCGCTCCACGGATCAATTCTGGATTCCTTGCGAGTCTGGCGTTCGGCACGACAACAATGCACGACCCGTCCAATGACACGCAGATGGTGTTCTCGACGGCCGAAACTGTGCGTGCGGGTGATATCCTCGGGCCGCGTATTTTCTCTACGGGCACGATTCTCTACGGCGCCGAAGGCAACTTCAAGGCGATCACCACATCGTTTGACGATGCGATCGCGCACCTGCGCCGGATGAAAGCGGTCGGCGCTTTCAGCGTTAAGAGTTACAACCAGCCGCGCCGCGATGCGCGTCAGCAAATCATCGAAGCAGCTCGCCAGCTTCAGATGGAAGTAGTGCCTGAGGGTGGATCCACGTTCTCGGTAAATACGACGATGTTCCTCGACGGGCACACGACGCTCGAGCACAATCTTCCAGTCGCGCCGCTGTACGAAGACATGCTCCGCCTGATATCGGAATCGAAGACCGCATATACGCCAACCCTCATCGTACTGTATGGCGGTATGAGTGGAGAGAACTACTGGTATCAGAACACGAATGTCTGGGAGAACCAGAAGCTTCAGTACTTCAACGCGCCCGGGCAGCTCGATGCGCGCGCGCGGCGGCGTCCGATGGCGTCGAACGATGATTACTTCTTCACGACTGTATCGCAGTCGGCGAAGAAGCTGCTCGACCGCGGAGTGCTTGTGAACACTGGAGCTCACGGCCAGCTCGACGGAATGGGCGAGCACTGGGAAACGTGGATGATGCAGATGGGCGGCATGACGAACCTCGAAGCTCTCCGCGCCGCGACCCTGAACGGAGCCAAGTCACTTGGCCTCGACAAGGACGTTGGATCACTGGAGACCGGAAAGCTCGCAGACCTGCTCGTGCTCGACGCGAACCCGCTCACCGATATCAAGAACACGAACACGATTCGATACGTGATGGTGAACGGCCGGATCTACGATGCTTCGACGATGGCGCAGATGGGCAATCATCCCGCACCGGCGCCGAAGGCGACGTGGCGAGATTCAGGAGCATCGCAGGCCATCACTATCGGTGCGCATGAGGAGGAAGGAGAACATTAGGACGATTTGCTGCCTCGCCGGCGCGCTGCTGCTGATTGCGTCGCCGGCGCTAGCACAGGGTGACAGAGACACGGCAGGAAAGGCGACGCCACTTACGATCGGCGAGACTTTCACAATCGATTCGAAGATTGTCGGAGAAACCCGGCGGATCAACGTTTACCTGCCGCCGGTGTACGGCGATTCGCTGAACGCCGCGCGTCCCGTTCTCTACATGCCGGACGGCGGTCTGGCCGAAGATTTTCTCCATGTCGCCGGATTGATGCAGGTCTCGGTCGGCAACGGCACTATGCGGCCGTTCCTGCTCGTGGGCATCGAGAACACAAAACGCCGCCGTGATCTCACTGGTCCCACTACGATTGAAAGGGACAAGAAAATCGCACCAGTGGTCGGCGGCTCGGCCGCGTTTCGTGAATTCATCAAGTCCGAGTTGATGCCTGTCATCAACAAACGGTATCGAACAACGAAAGAGACCGCGATCATGGGAGAGTCTCTGGCGGGCCTCTTCGTGGTAGAGACGTTCTTCCTCGAGCCGGAGTTGTTCAACACCTACATTGCGTTCGACCCGAGCATCTGGTGGAACGAGAATGAATTCGCGCGTACTGCGGCCACGCGTTTGCGTGCCGGAATAAAAGGCCCGCGCGCGCTTTACCTTGCGAGCAGTGACGAGAAAGAGCTCGCGCGGCTGACGAAGCAGCTCGCGGAGTCACTAAAAACGAACGCGCCGGCGAATGTGAAATGGTCCTACCAGCCGATGCCGGCCGAGACTCACGGGACGATCTATCACCCGGCTGCTCTGCAGGCACTTCGGATTTTATTCAAGCCTGAGCCAGTCAAGTAAGCAGGGAAGGCGATGAAACCGATTCCTGAATCCATTGCAGCACATAAGGAATTCCGGGTGCTGTCGAGACTCAAGAAGCCGGGCAGCATTCAAGATTTTCTCGATGAGATACCGATTAACCATGAACGGCGAGGCGAGACATGCTCGTCACCGGTCATCGCGCTTCGCCGCGGAACGATGCACTGCATGGAGGGAGCGCTCGTCGCTGCACTGGCCCTGTGGATGAATGGCCATCCCCCGCTGATAATGGACTTGAAGTCGGGTGACAACGACGTGGACCATCTCGTAACGCTCTTCATGATTCGAGGGTTTTGGGGTGGAATCACCAAAACGAATCACGCAGTGCTGCGATATCGCGAGCCCATCTTCCGCGATCCGCGCGAGCTGGCGGTATCGTACTTCCACGAGTACACGCTTCCGGACGGCCGCAAGACTTTGCGCTCCTATTCAGCGCCCTATGATCTTCGGCGCTATCGGCGCGATTGGATAACTACAGATGAGCCACTGTGGGACCTCGAGACAAAGATCGACAAATCGCGACATTACAAGCTCCTCGACCGAAAGCAGATCGCAGGTTTACGCCGCGCGGATGACATCGAGATCAAGGCCGGAAAGCTGACCGAATGGCGGTAGCGGGCGGCAAACCGCTGGCGCGCGTTGCGCCTGCGCAGATTGGTCTTGGACTGTTTGCCGCGAAGAGCATTGGCCCGGGCGAAACAATCATGAGAATCAATGGCCGGATAGTGCATCACAGTGTCCTGTGGCGACGGCAAGGCACGAAGTTCTCCGCGAACTGCCTGCGGTACGGACCCGAAACCTATCTCGATCCAGGTGACGAACCTGGTCGCTATATCAATCATTCGTGCGATCCGAACGCCGGACTTCGAAAGATCAACAACCGGCTATTCCTGTTCGCGGCGAAAAGGATCGCGGTCGGATCCGAGATCACCTTCGATTACTCGACCACGATCGGCGACGATGACATCTGGACGATGCGATGCAAGTGCGGCAGCGTCGTGTGCCGCAAGACGATCCGCAACCTGGGATCACTGCCGGATGAGCTGAAGCGGAGTTACGTCAGCAATGGTCTTGTGCCTTCGTACATTATGAAGACACTGACCGAACGAATTGCCGGCGGCTAGCGAGCTGGCGCGGCCGTGGTGGTTCAGTTGGCATTGCGCAATACGTACTGAGTGCGCATTGGGGAACCCTGCGCGCATTGGGGACAACAGCAGCAGGGCGCGGGGTGTTAGGCGCAATTCGATGAGTGTCACTACTATATAGATGTGCCCAACGACGATATCGATGACGAATTCCCGCCCGGCGACGGGACTGCAGAGACTTCAGCCGACGTCAGCTGCCCCTATTGCGGCGAAGTCACGACGATCGGCCTGGATCCCGGCGGCGGAAGCTTTCAGGAATATGTCGAAGACTGCGAAGTGTGCTGCAATCCGCGGCAGATCGCCGTTCGATTTGTTGATGGTGCAGCCATAGTCGAAGTAACCGCACTCGACGGGTAAAGGTCGACGCGTCAGCTGCGATCAACTCGGCGACGGTAGCCGGACATCGCGAGCCACACCAATCCACCCGACGCGACCACGACAGGTAGGAACCAGGCCTGATCGAGTCTCCGAGTGCTCAGCAGCCAAAGGCAGAAGATGATTCCGACGATTGCCAGCACCGGTCCGCCCGGCGCACGGAACGTGTCCGGCATGCCTCTCTTTTTCCTGAGCGCAATCAGAGCGTAACAGGTCGCCATGAATGTCCCAAGCCGAGCAACCGCACTGAATGTCGCCAGCTGGCCAAAGTTGCTGATGAGTCCAAGACCAAGCGCGATCACCGAGTTGATGATGATCGCAACGTGCGGTGTTCGACGAACAGGATGGACCTGTCCGAGAATTGCCGGGAAGTCGCGGTGCACTGCCATCGAATAGAAGATGCGTGAGCCTATCAATGAGAAGCCGGTGAGCCATCCGTAGACCGAGATGATCACGGCAATGCTGCCGAGGGTAAGACCAAAGGGTCCGAGGAGCACTTGTAACGTCTCGGCGATCGGCGCCTTGCTCGCTGCTGCATGGGGCAGCACTCCCACGACTGCGACCTGGACCAGGCAGTAAACCAGGGTTACCGCGATCATGCCGGTGATGAGCGCAAACGCAGTGTCCTTCTTTGGATCGCGTGACTCGCTTGCGGCGACGACCCCGGACTCGAAGCCACCGTATCCGAACATCAGGATCAGAACCGCCTCAGTCCACTTCGGCTCGGCCACTGTTTGAGTCGCAACAACCGAGCGATCGAACTGAAACAGCCCGACGACGATCACGAGCAGCAGAGGAAGCAGCTTCGCGATTGTGAAAGCACTCACCGTCCACGATGCCTGGCGGACGCCGCTCACGTTGATGACCGTGACAAGAGTCATTACGAAGATCATGACGATCGCGCGGCCCGTCGGCGTGCCTGCCCATGGAACGAGAGGCGCGAGGTACGCGCTGAGGACGTTCAACACTGCAGCCGCCGAAAGCAGCCGGGTCCATATATGCAGCCAGCCAATCTGGAATCCGAATGCCGGGCCGAACGCTTCGCGGTTGAACAGATACGGTCCGCCCGCCTCCTCAAAACGGCTTGCGACCTCGGCGAAGCAGACGACGATGACGAGAATCCCGACGCCGGCAATCAGCACGGTGAGCGGGCTCCATGCGCCGGCAAAGCCAGCGAGTGTCGACGGGAGTCCGAACACTCCGCTGCCGATAACGCTGTTGATTACCAGAGCGGTGAGGGCCCAGCGACCTATCGCGCGAATGAGTGTCGGTCGATTGCTGTTCAGATCGACGTTTTGGCCGGTGGACATCGTGCCAATGTCCATCCTTCCGACCTCCAGCGCAAACCGCTGGAGATCGAATCACGACTGGCTAGCGCGAAATCGCGGCTAAAGCATCGGTCGCGCGTTTGTTGGATGGATCCAGAGAAAGGGCTCGACTGAATTCGGACTTCGCCTTGTCGATGTCGCCGGCTGTTCTGTAGGCACGACCAAGTCCAAATGCCGACGTAGACGAGCTCGGGTAATCGCGCGCGTTCAGTGAGAGAATCGCGATCGCCCCTGCGTGATCGTTCATCTTGAGGATTTGATATCCGATGGACTCTACGCCTTCACGAGTGTCGATCTCGGGATGAGCGTGCCGAAAAGCGCGATACGACCATTGGACCGCTGAGGTATCGGCGCGCTCGTAGTAGAGCTTTTCCAGAAACGATTGAAGGGTCGTTCGCGTGAATTGAGGCGGAGCAAACCATTCAGGAGGTAAAACCCGATCGGTCTCGATGTTCCCCCAGACCATGCTGCTCTGCTCCTTGTTCGTCGCGATCTCGACGTCTCTCGAGCTGAACGAAAAGAGAATTCCTCCAACCCGTCTATAGTCACCGTTGCGCGACTCGGTCGTCACGTCAACGCCGAAGGCATGAATTGGGGAGGACTGCCGGGTAGCAACGACGAGGTAGGATGATTTATCGAGAAAATACGCCGTCTGGAAACCGTCTCGCAGTGTGACCTTGAGTCCATACGCAGGGTGACCGTCGATCGACAAGTCAGCAAGACGCTCGATGGTTGTTCCCTTGAGCTCGTAGTCCGACAACGGTCCGTCAACGTCGATGTTATGACGGATCGCTGCATTCGCCGCTCCGACGGTTCGGACCACGATGCCAGGTGACCGATACCACTCCCACGCGCTGCCGTCGTAACCCTCACGGAAAGTGCTCGACGTATCCGTCGGATCGCTGACGATCTTATGGTATGGACGAGCCATCGCCATGAACGCGTTGCCCGAGCCTTCGAATCCGGGCTCGCGGTATTTGCCGCGACTGTAGACGACGGTTTGCAATGCCTTCAGACGCGCGGCACCACCCCGAGCTTCGAGGTGTCGTGCAACGATTTCGTCAGCGGAGAGATTCTGCGCGCGAACAGATTGCGCGATGCACAGCATGCACAGCGCCACAAGAATTCGGAGTCGTATTGTCATGTGCTCCTGTGACAGCGAATCCGGTCGATTGGTTCAGTCTTGCCCTCTCTCTTGGTATCTTTTTCTTCGATCGATCATCGGATAGCGATCCAATGGTAAACGACCACTTCACGGCCTGCTTCCGATACAAGGGGCTCTCGGCTCGCAAATCAGTCCGATAGTAGATTTGGTGAATGACCACGCCTGAAAGCCGGGTATCGACTACATGAGCGAGCGTCGATTCAGCGAGGAAGAAGTTTCGGAGATCCTCAAATACGCGGCCGAGTCGCAGCAGTCGAGCGGCAGTCCGCTGCCGTCGGCGAAGGGTTTGACTCTCGCCGAGCTGACTGATATCGGCCGGGAGGTCGGGATAGCGCCCGAGGCGATGCAGTTGGCTGCGCAGCGCATAGGCAAGACCGATCAAACGACGCGAACGATCCTGGGACTTCCTCTTGGAGTCGGTCGGACTGTAGAGCTAAATCGAAAGCTTACGGATGACGAATGGGATCGTCTCGTTGCCGACTTGCGTGCAACGTTCGACGCGCGCGGAGTGGTCAAGCAGGAAGGCTCACTGCGCACCTGGACGAACGGAAACCTTCAGGTTCATCTCGAACCCACGGCCACGGGTCAGAGACTTCGTCTTCGCACCGTCAAGGGAAGTGCGCCGGGATTGATCATGGGCGGCATCGGGCTGTCTGCGCTCGGTTCCGTTCTTTTTGTAATCGCCGGGGTTGCGGGCGCGCTTGCGGACCGCGGCTTCCTGGCTGCGGTATCCACGCTGGCTGTCGGAGGAGTAACGATGTTCGCCTCCGGAGCCGTTGGATTGCCAAGCTGGGCGCGTCTCCGACAGAAGCAGATGGATTCAATTGCAGATCATGTACTGACAACGGCACAGGCGGATCAGCAGCTACTTCGCTGATCAGTCACTCGTCATGATGAACAGCGGAGCGCCGTCGAAGTCGTAGATCGGCCTCAGTCTGTCGGTGTTGTAGTACTTCTTCACATTGACGACTTTTTTCTCCGACGTCACGCTCGTGATTGGAACGCTGTCGTAGAAGCCGCGGTGCACGCTCACCAGTCGCCCGAACTCTTTCTTCAGAATCAGATCGAGCGCGAGGTTGCCAAACGCCATCGGCACGATCGAATCGAGTGCGTCGGGATCCCCTGACCGAACGAGATAGCCGAGGCGCTGATTTACGACATCAATGCGGCGGCCGTTGTTGTATTTGGGCGAGTATTCCTTGAGTGCTGCGGCGACCTTGTCGCCGATGCCGCCGAGTTTCCGGTGTCCGAACATGTCCACCTCTTCGCTCTCGAAGCTCATTCCCTCGTGACTCTTGAGATGGGCTCCCTCAGAAACGAGCACAACGGAATACTTGCTCGGATTCCTGTTGTGATCGAAAACCATGAGCTCGGTGAGTTGCTCGAGATCAGCGGCGTACTCTGGAATCAGGCAGCGATCAGCGGCACCCGCCATCGTAGGAAGAAGGGCGGTGAAGCCCGCATATCTTCCGAATACTTCGATCACGAGAAAACGCTCATGTGATCCAGCGGATGTGCGCAGGCTATGTGTAAGCTCGATGGTGCGCGTCACGCAGGTGCTGAACCCGATGCAGTAGTCCGTTCCATAGACGTCGTTGTCCATCGTCTTGGGAATCGCGACGACTTTCATTCCTTCGTCGTGAAGACGCTTTCCGTAACTGAGTGTATCGTCGCCGCCGATCGGAATCAGAACGTCGACACCGATGTGCTCGAGATTCTTGAGCACATCCTTCGTAACGTCGTTGGTCGGCTGATCGTATCCGGTGAGATGCGATGGCACTCTCTCGAGCGGCAGGTGACTAGGCCGGGTGCGAGAGGTGTGGAGGAAGGTGCCACCGGTGCGACCAGCGCGATTCACAATTCCTTCCGATAGCTCCTGTACCAATTCGGAGTTGTCAGCGCCGGCTTCGCGACTGTAGTCGACGAGTCCTGCCCAGCCGCGGCGTATTCCGACGACGCGGTATCCCTCGCGCAGTGCGCGGATCGTTATCGCTCTTATCGCGGGGTTCAAACCGGGGACATCGCCCCCTCCGGTCAGGATCGCGATCGTTCCCTTGTTGGTTGCCATGCTGAAAACTACTATTTGAGGTTCAACCAATCATCCCCCACTGGCTGGGAGAGAGGCGCACATGTCTGACCTGATCGCATCCAGGACGCCGCGCAGAGGATTCCTTGGCCGACTTGCCGCACTAGCGGCGGGTGCCGGCTTAAGCGCCGCAGTACCATCCCGACTCACCGCGGAAGAGCTGCCAAACGAACGTTCCATGGACGCTCAACTCGACGCATGGTTCGGGAAAATCAAAGGCAAGCACAAGATGGTGTTCGACGTGCCCGAGCCGAATAACGGCTTTGGCGCAGTCTGGCCGCGGATTTACATCAATACGATGCAGGCGACCTATCCCGGGGTGACGACAGCCGTCGTGATCCTTCGCCACGCGGGGCTTGGGCTCGCGATGACCGACGCGGTCTTTGCGAAGTACAACATGGGTGAGACCTTCGGGATCAAGGAAGGAGATGCCCCCGCCAAGCGTAATCCGTATGCGACGATCACCGGCCTGCCGATTCCGGGTCTCGGGATTGTCGAGCTTATCAAGTCGGGCGTTCTGGTCGGAGCGTGCGACGTGGCCCTGACGGTTTACAGCAGTGGCGCCGCCGCGAAGATGGGAATGAGTCCGGAGGCGGCGAAGAAGGAATGGATTGCCGGCCTGATACCGGGCGTGCAGATCGTCCCGTCGGGAGTATTCGGCGTAGCTCGGTCGCAGGAGTTGGGGTGCGCATACTGCTTCGCAGGATAGAGACTTAGACCCGCTCAGTGGCGGGTCCTGGGTTCACTGTTTTTGGGTTCTGGGTTACGGGTTTTATAACCGGATAACTCATAACCGGATAACTGTTAACTCAGGACCCGCCACTGAACGGGTTGCCGTTGACTATCATTAGTAACAAAACGCTACTAATTCATAAGATGAAAGCTGATACCCTCCGCGCCGCGCAGGCTCCCCTCAAGGATCTTTACCGCGCGACTCCTGATGCGGCGCTCATCACACTGAGAGCCACAGGCCGCCTCGGCGAAGGCGTCACATGCAAAATCGAAACAGGCAAAGCACTCGTTGCTGCCGGACTTCACCCGGCAACCGGAGGAAATGGCCTGAGCGCCTGCTCGGGTGATATGCTCCTCGAAGCGCTCGTTGCGTGCGCGGGCGTAACTCTGAACGCTGTTGCAACTGCGCTCGGCATAGAGCTCCGCGACGCGTCGCTCGAAGCAGAGGGCGATCTCGACTTTCGCGGAACGCTCGGCGTCTCGAAGGAAGCGCCCGTCGGATTTCAGAACATTCGTCTTCGCATCACACTCGACACGGATGCGTCAGAAGACCAGATAGCATCGCTGATCAAGCTCACCGAGAGATATTGCGTCGTCTATCAGACGCTCGTTCGACCACCCGTGATTGTTGTAACGACATCATGAAGCGGTATGCTGCGTTTTTGCGCGGCGTCAGTCCAATGAACTGCAAGATGCCCGAGCTGAAGGCGGCGTTCGAGGCAGCCGGATTCAAGAATGTGAAGACGCTTCTGTCGAGCGGGAACGTGGTGTTCGATGCCACATCCGGATCGGAGAAGTCGATTCAGAACAAGGCCGAAGCGGCGATGGAAAAGCATATGGGCAAGCGGTTCTCGACGATCGTGCGCTCTGTCGACGCGCTGCGCGACATTCTTGCATCCGATCCTTACAGCGGTTTTCAACTGGCCGCCGGCTCAAAAAAAGTGGTGACGTTCCTGAAGGAGGCACCCAGGTCCAAACCTTCACTGCCCGTCAAACTCGGTGGCGCAACGATTTACTCGATGGGTGAAACGGAAGCATTCACGGCGTATGAGCGCATTGACAACGGGCCCGTATTCATGACGCTCATCGAAAAAACGTTCGGTAAGGACGTAACGACCCGCACCTGGGACACAATTGCCAGAGTCGCTCGATAACACTCAACTAAGTCGTCGTTTCGGCCTGCTGCCTGCGACAGCGCTGAACATGACGAACATGATCGGCGTCGGCCCGTTCATCACGATTCCGCTCCTCATGAGCGCACTCGGCGGCCCGCAAGCGATGCTCGGATGGATCGTAGCGCTCGTGATTGTTATATGCGACGGCATGGTGTGGAGCGAGCTCGGCGCGGCCATGCCTGGATCGGGCGGGTCATTTCACTATCTGCGTGAAGCGTTCGGCCGGGAGCGATTCGGACGGCTGATGGCGTTCCTGTTTGTATGGCAATTCATACTCAGTGGTCCGCTCGAGATAGCCTCGGGATACATCGGCTTCGCGCAGTATGCGGGCTACATATGGAAGGGGATCACGCGCACGGAGGTCATCGTGCTGGTGACGGCTGTCGGGCTGATCAACATCGCATTGCTCTACCGGCGCATACAATCGATCGTAAAGATCACGATCTCGCTTTGGCTCGGAACGCTGATCACAGTAGTCGCAGTGATCGCCACCGGAGCGATGCACTTCGACCCGAAAGTCGCGTTCGACTTTCCGCCTGGCGCGTTCAACTTTTCACTGGGCTTCTTCCTCGGGCTTGGCGCTGCCGCACGCATCGGCATCTACGACTACCTCGGCTACTACGACGTCTGCTACATCGGGGATGAAGTGCGGGATCCGGGACGTGTGATTCCGCGGTCGATCATGATAAGCACGGCCGCCGTGGCAGTCATCTACATCGGCATCAACCTGTCGATAATCGGTGTGGTGCCGTGGCGCGAGTTTGTTCCCGCAGCTGCACATCCGGAATCGAGCTTCGTCGTATCGATCTTCATGGAGAAGATCTACGGCTCACGCATTGCGACGATTTTCACGCTGCTCGTGCTCTGGACAGCGTTTGGATCGGTGTTCGCGCTGTTACTGGGATATTCGCGCATCCCGTTTGCTGCGGCGCAAAGCGGTTACTTCTTCCGTGCATTCGGCCGGCTGCATCCGACGAAGGATTTCCCATATGTCTCGCTGATCGTGCTCGGCGTGATATCGATCGTCGCCGGTTTCTTCTCGCTTGGCACCGTCATCGACGCGCTCATAGTCACGCGAATCCTGGTGCAGTTCATGGGACAGATAGTCGGCCTGATACTATTGCGCCGGCACGCGCCGGACATGCCGCGCCCTTACCGCATGTGGCTCTATCCGGTTCCGGCATTCATCGCTCTCGCTGGATGGATATTCGTTTTCGCCACGACACAGGTTCGCGTGATCCTCTTTGGTGTTGGAGTACTCGCACTGGGTTTTGTTGCGTTCATGCTCTGGTCGTGGAGAACAACCCGGTGGCCCTTCGGACTACAGGAGACAGTGTCGTGATGCGAGTCTCGAGATTGGCGGTCTTCCTTTCTTCTGGTGTTCTCGCAGCTGCGAATGTCGCGCAAGCACAAACGCGGCACTCACTCGGCGATGGCTGGCTATTGAATTCGTCGGCAAAGGTTGGCCGAGAAGGCGCGGTGATCTCGTCGCCTGCATACAAGGCAACGGACTGGTACCATGCGACGGTGCCTTCGACCGTTGTGGGATCGCTGGTCGAGAACGGCACGTATCGCGACCCGTTCTTCGGCATGAACCTTCGGACCTTGCCGGGAATGACTTACAAGATCGGTACGATCTTCACGCACACGGCTATGGACGCAAACAGTCCGTTCGCTCAACCGTGGTGGTATCGCACGAGTTTTCGCGTGCCAGCGGCGATGCAGGGCAAGCGCATCACACTGCATTTCGACGGAATCAATTATCGCGCGAACATCTGGCTGAACGGCCACCGAATAGCGGATTCAAATAGTGTGGCTGGCGCATTCCGGCGTTTCGAGCTGGATGTTACGGATGCTGTGAAGCGGGCCGGGCCAAACATAGTAGCGGTCGAAGTTTTCGCACCGACACCGCCCGACTTGCAGCCAACATGGGTTGACTGGAATCCATCGCCGCCAGACAAGAACATGGGATTGTGGCAGCCGGCATATCTGACGGCGAATGGCGACGTGATAGTGCGCGATCCTGTGATCGTAAGTCACGTTGACACGGCAACGCTGCGAAGCGCGCAGCTGACCGTCGCGGCGAGTCTCACAAATCGTGCTTCGCACTCGATCACTGGAACATTCCGCGGCCGAATTGGAAACGTCGCGTTCAGCAAGCCCGTCACGCTTCTCGCCAACGACAGTGCATTGGTGCGTTTTACGCCAGACAGTTTTCCGCAGCTTCGATTCACTAATCCACGACTCTGGTGGCCGGTCGAGATGGGCAATCCCGAGCTGTACGACCTCTCACTCGAGTTCGTGATCGGTGGGCGCGTATCCGATCGCCAACAAGCACGCTTCGGCATTCGTGAGATTACGTCTCAATCCACGCCGAAAGGCGGGCGTCTCTTTCGCGTGAACGGGCGACGCATCCTGATTCGCGGTGGCGGCTGGACATCCGACCTGTTGTACCGCAGACAACCTGAACGGCAGGCGGCGCAGCTGCAGTACGCGCTGGACATGCATCTCAACACTATGCGGCTGGAGGGAAACTACGAAGACGATCGCTTCTGGCAGCTGACAGACAGCCTCGGGCTGCTCGTCATGACAGGCTGGGTTTGCTGCAGCGCGTGGGAAGAATGGGAAAAGTGGAAGCCGGAGCAGTATGCGATCGCTGCGGGCTCGTTGCGCGATCAAATTCGTCGGGTGCGCCGTCATCCGAGCGCACTGGTCTGGCTTAACGGCAGTGACATGCCACCACCGGCGGATGTGGAGAAGATGTACCTCGACATCGAGCAGCAGGAAGCGTGGCCCAATCCGACGATCTCCTCAGCGAGCGGCACTCCGGCCAAGTTCTCCGGCGCGAGCGGTGTGAAGATGACCGGTCCGTATGACTGGGTACCGCCTTCGTATTGGCTGCAGGACAGCACGAATGGAGGAGCCTGGTCATACAACACGGAGACAAGCCCGGGAGCTGCCATACCGACGATCGAATCGATGCGTCGAATGATCCCCAGGGAAAGCATCAAGTGGCCGCTCGACAGTGTGTGGAATTTTCACACCGCGGGCGGTCAGTTCTCCCGTATGCTGCCCAATTTCAACACGGCGCTCTCAACGCGATTCGGCGCGCCGAAGGATGTCGAAGACTACACGTTCACCTCGCAGCTCATGACGTATGAAGGCGAGCGCGCGATGTTCGAAGCGTACCGCCGCAACGCGTATTCATCCACCGGTGTGATTCAGTGGATGTTCAACAATTCATGGCCGTCTATCTACTGGCATTTGTTCGACTGGTACCTGCAGCCGGCAGGCGGATACTTCGGCGCCAAGAAAGCGAACGAGCCTGTGCACGTGATGTACTCGTACGACGATCGCTCGATTGCAATCGTGCGAAGCACGAAAGGTCGCGCTCCAATACGTGGAGCACATTTGCGCGTCCGAATACTCGCGCCCGACGGCTCGGAGAAATATTCGCGGGATACCGTGCTCGCCATCCCCGGTGACAGCAGCACTCGCGTATTCCGCGTACCGGAGCCTGCAAACCTGAGTGGCGCGGCATATTTCCTCGATCTTCGCCTGACAGGTGCAGACAAGACTCCTCTCAGCACCAACTTCTATTGGTTGTCGACGCATCCGGATGTGCTTGCTGATACATCGACATGGTACATGACGCCGGTGACCAGCTACGCGGATTACACTGCACTAAGAAACATGCCTGCGGCGACAGTCAAAGCGAGCCCGCGTTTCAGTCAGACGGGTGGACGCGGCCGAGCGCGCGTGACGCTGACAAACTCCGGTCGTTCAATCGCGTTGTTCATGCGTCTGCAAGTCGCAGGTCGCGGCGATGAAGAAGCGCTGCCGGTGCTCTGGGAGGACAACTACGTGACATTGCTGCCGGGTGAGACGCGGGTAGTGACGGCAACTTACCGAGTGCGCGACCTGGGCGGCGGTGCGCCACACGTCATCGTCAATGGGTGGAACGTCCCCCGGTTTGTTGCTCGATCACCCGTGCGTGCTCAGTGAGCATCACATCCTCGGTGTGCTGCGAGAGTGCGAGGCGGATTTCCTTTCTTGCTTCGTCCGTCCGTCCGGCACGATACAGCGCCCACGCCAGGAGGTCGTGGCCGTAGACGTCCTTGCGATCGCGGAGCTCGCGTCTCGCACGTCGCAGTACATCGGCTCGATCCTGCGCTGTTCCATGGTCGAGAAGAAACATTCCCCATGCGCGATGAATCACGCCGGGTTGCTTGAGCGCACTGACTGACATCGCGCGCGCATAGCTCGCGGCTTGCGCGGTATCACCGAGCTTACCGTACGCAATGCTGACCGCGCCAAGGGTCGCAGGGTCGAGCTGAACCGCGGTTCCTCTTTCACCGTAGTCGATTGCCTGCTGCCATGCGCCTGCCGCGAGTGAGCTGCGGGCGAGTCCGCCAAGAATGCGGACATCGTCTGCATGTCGGGCAAGGCCACGGCGAAATGCTGAATCTGCGGCAGCGACATTTCCTGCTCGCAGCTCCAGCTCTCCAAGGCGGTAGTGGAACCACGCAACCTGTTCGCCCGGAAGATCGTCGCGCCTGTCTACTGCGACGATTGCACGCTTGAGGAATTGCCGCGCCATGTTGATGCGACCGGTCACTTCGTACCAGCGTGCTACACGCGCGCCGGTTGTGAAATTCCGTCCGTCGTAATTGACCGCTTCGAAATGAGTGGCGGCCGCGTCGTAGTTGCCCAGCTCCAGCTCGATCTCGCCAAGCAGTGCGAGGTGCGAAGGATTTCCCGGGTCGAGTGAATCAGCGCGAAGGGCAACAGCTCGCGCGTCGGCGAACTTGTGCTGAGCCATGAGCAGGCTCGATAGCAGCTCGAACGCCTGGTAGTTCCGCTGCGTGCGTTCAGAGATGGATTCACGTACGAGCTTCTCAGCGCGCTCCAGGTCTGTTGTCGAGCCGGAATTGCGTGAGCGCGTGAAGAGCAGCCTTGCAAGAGTAAAGCGATCGATCGCGCTCGATGGATCTTCTAGTGTGCGACGAGAATACAGCTCGATATCTCTGTCTCGCACTTCGGTTTCATTGTAGGGCGCGGAAGACAGTGCGACGAGCGGCTTCGCATTGCTGAAATCGCCCTGCACGGCGTCACGACGGTGCTGCTGAGTCAGAAACACAGCGAGCACCATCGCAATCGCCGTCAAACCAACCCCGACGGTAACGGGGGGAGTAATTACGTGCCGGGAGGTTTGAGTCACTGCAGTTACAGCGTTGGTGAAGCGAGGTACGGGAACGATCCGCTGAACGACTTGTCGTTCACAGACACGTTGTCGGTGCAGAGCGGCAACGTGAAGTTGTCGCAGTATGCGCCTGGTGCCGCGATAATCTTTCCGAAGATGGCGGAGAGTCCTGCATCGACTACGTCATCCGACAGATTCCTGCCGCCCCAACCACTCGCGAGCGCCCATGAAAGCCAACCCGATGTTGCAGGGTTGCGTGAGGACTCGACGATGAGCATGTCGGGGTAGAGAACTGCGCCAAGTGTGTTGGCGACTTCCGGCTGACCACCGCGGAAAAAATTGATGAACGCAAGGCTCTGCGGTCCGAAGGTGGCCGTGTTGTACGGCTGCGTGCGATTGTAGGCATCGTGATTCGCCTTCACGATCGTGACTTCGCTGACAAGCGGGTTGCCGAGGAATTCGACCTGCTCGTAGACAGCGTCGTCGTCGCCCTCGTCGTTGTCATTGTCATTGTCGGCATTCTTCGAGGCGCTGACCTGGTCGACGCCGGGTCCTGCAATATCCTTCTGTGCGTCATCGGTGCATGCACCGAGCGCGAACAGCGCGGCAAGCGCGATTGCGGAGACAGCGTATCTCGCGCGCATCGCAGCCGAAGTATTCATGTGCAACATGTGTGTGAGCTCCTGGGGCTTGATTGAATGAAAGGAAAGGATCGTCATCAGTTGCGAACGCGACTGGTCGTGCCCCACACACCAAAACGGCCGCTGGTCGCAGGATTCGCGATTGCGGAAGTCGGCAGCTCGATCACGATTGCCATGTCGTTGATGCCGCGGAGG
This sequence comes from Gemmatimonadales bacterium, assembly GCA_039933985.1. Lineage (GTDB taxonomy): Bacteria > Gemmatimonadota > Gemmatimonadetes > Gemmatimonadales > Gemmatimonadaceae > UBA4720. The sequence goes on from JBDTNA010000004.1 coordinate 24,235, forward strand.
AAGTCGACAGCCTGACCAACCGGGCGGAACGTCAACGGACCCTGGGTGATCGTCGAAAGCGGGCCAGCCTCAGGCTTGCGATCGGGCAGAATACGGAAGAACGCCTCGAGGTCGATGAAGAACGGATCGTCTCTCGGACCGGCGAACAGCTTCACGCCTCCGGACTCGATCACGGTGTTCGTATAGCCCTTGATCTGCTTTCCGCCGACGAGCGTGTTCATCGTTCCTACGCTGTTCGGCTTGTATGGGCCACGCAGCGTGACCTTCTGCTTGCCGGCCTTGCCGGTAAACGTGATCTGGAAGACGAGGTCTTCGCGCGCGTCGCCGGTGTTGTCGATCTTGATCTGATACAGCTCCTGATCCCTGGTGCCGAACGTAAAGCTCGGTGTCTGGGCCGGGGTGATCGGCGAGCTCGTCCCAAGCACGAGGACGGTTCGCGACGGATTTCCCGGTGCCGGGAACGCATAGACGTCATTCACGTCGTAGCGCGGTGACATTTCGACAAGCGGCGTATCCTGGTGATCAGACGCGACTACTGCGCGGACTGCCAGAACTGAACCGGCCGCGATGGCTGCGACTGCGAGTGCCAAGACTGGCACCCTCGGGTGTTTCCATTTCTGCATTTGCTGCTCCGGAGTGGGAGGATGGAGAGCGATAGCCTATGAGCGCTCGTGTGGGGTACGCCGGATTCGTGAATACGGATTTATCTTTTTTTTGAGATCTCCCTCCGGGAGCCCCAAATACATGGTCGTTCCGGGGCATCGGCCTCCGTCAAGGGGCGTTCAAACTGCGATTCGACGCTGTAGATTTCGGGCTTAACCCTATCTGAGCCCTACCGATGACTCGATTCTCCAACATCCTCGAGACGATCGGCAACACCCCGGTCGTCCGCATCAACAAGCTGGCCCCCGCTGGCATCGATCTCTACGTGAAGATCGAAGCGTTCAACCCACTCGGATCCGTAAAAGACCGACTCGCGCTCGGCGTGATCGAAGACGCCGAGAAAACCGGGAAGCTGAAGCCCGGACAAACGGTCATCGAAGCGACGAGTGGCAATACGGGTATCGGACTCGCAATGGTCTGCGCCGCGAAGGGATATCCGCTCGTGGTGACCATGGCTGAGTCATTCAGCATCGAGCGCCGGCGTCTCATGCGCTTTCTCGGAGCCAAGGTCGTTCTTACACCTGCGCCGCTTGGAGCGACTGGAATGGTGAAGCTCGCGATGGAGCTGGCCGAGAAGAATGGCTGGTACCTGACGCGGCAGTTCGAGAATGAGGCAAATGCTGATTTCCACTCGCGCACTACAGCGAAGGAAATTCTCGCGGACTTCAAGGGAGAGCGACTCGATTACTGGGTTACGGGATTCGGCACTGGCGGCACACTGAAGGGTGTGGGTCGCGTGCTTCAGAAGGAACGTCCGGAGACGAAGATCGTTCTCGCTGAGCCGGCTGATGCGGCGATGGTTACGAGTGGCGCCAAGCAGGAGAGAAACGACGATGGGACGCCGATGTCACGTCACTCTGCGTGGAAGCCGCATCCGATTCAGGGATGGAGTCCGGACTTCATTCCGAAGTTGACGGGCGATGCGCTCGACAGCGGTTTTGTCAGCCGCGTGGTGACGATTGCAGGTCCTGTTGCGATGCAGGCGAGCAAGGATCTCGCAAAGAAGGAAGGAATCTTCGTCGGTACGTCCGCCGGTGCATCGTTCGCTGCTGCTGTCGAGGTCGCGAAGGATGCGGAGAAGGGATCGGTGATTCTGGCGATGCTGCCAGACACTGGCGAGCGTTATCTAAGCACGCCGCTCTTTGCCGATGTTTCTCCGGACATGAATGATGAAGAGCGTGCTATCTGGGAGTCGACGTCGGCGTTCAAGAACATGCCCGCGCCGGCACCGGCCGTCCCGGCTTCTCCAGCAGCTCCGCCCCGGTAGCATTTGCAGATAGAGCCAGCCATTAGTAGCGACATGCTACTAATGGCTGGCTTTCATCTTCAGTGAGTCGAGAGACTGGGCAATGTCATCGATCAAGACGTTGGCCCCTTCGAGTCCGATCGACAGACGCACAAGGCCGTGCGGCATCCGGTTCGCATCGAGATACGCGAGGTTGTGACCGCGATTGGGTGAGATCACGAGACTTTCGACTCCACCCCAGCTGATGCCGATGCGAAAACGCTTCAGCCTGTCGATGAACTGACGGACCGTTTCGAATCGGCCGTCAACAAGCTCGAAGCTGAACAATCCTGAATAACCGATAAGCGCCTTCGATGGCTCGTTGAACCTGGGATGAAAGACCTGCTTTACATCCGCTCTCGTGCGAAGGAACTCCGCGACCTTCAGAGTGTCGGTCTCATGTTGCTGCATTCTCACCGGCAGGGTGCGCATGCCGCGTATCAGCAGCCACGCATCGAAGGGTGCCATAATCCCGCCGTTCAACAGGAACGCGCGATAGAAAATCTCCTTCATTCGCTCCGCTGTCGTGATTACCGCTCCGGCGACGACATCACTATGTCCGCCGATGTACTTTGTCGCGGAATGCACGACAATATCGACGCCATGCGTAAGCGGCTTCTGGAACAGTGGAGTTGCCCAGCTGTTATCGATGCATGTGAGTGCGCCATGCTTTCGAGCAACATCCGCCACTGCGGCGATATCGAACGTTCGCATGACCATCGTTCCGGGATTCTCGAGCCAGACGAGCTTCGTATTCGGCTTCATCGCCGCGGCGACATCGGCGGGCTCGAGATCGAGAAGCAAGGAATGCTCGATACCGAATCGCTGAAGATGCCGGGCAAGCTGCATCATTGGACCGTACGTCTGGTTCACGAACAGAATGTGGTCGCCCGATTTGAGAAGGCCCATCACAACAGCGCTCATCGCAGCCATGCCCGACGCGAAGCATTTGCACGCTTCACCGTGTTCGAGCGCGGCGAGCTTCTTCTCGAGTAGCTCTACAGTTGGATTCTGACCGCGCGTGTAGATGTAGTTGCGGTATTCCTCCTTCGCTGCAGCGCTGAATGAATCGAGATCCGGATACGCAAAGAGCGAGGTCTGAACAATCGGTGTCGCCATCGGCTGAGCGCCGGGCGCACGCGCTGGATGGTCTTCGAGACATATCGCGATATCAGCGGGATCAATTGCCATGCGCGAAGCTTGGATTCCTGACTGCGCAGGGTCAATCCCGAGCTAGTGTATGGCAGCGTGGAGCTGGCGAAACCATGACTCGCGGCAGTGCCCACCATCACGACGGTTCGTCCCAGGTGGAGGTCGATTCGTCACATTCACTCAGACGGGGGAAACAGCAGCGACCTCCTTCCGTAGAGAGCAAGAGTTAACCAGATCCACACATCTCCGAGACACATATGACTTCGACTACAGGGCCGACGGTCGTCAAACTGAGACTTGGGTCAGCTCTCAAGATTGCAACGCTGTTGCTCGTAATAGTCGCAACCCTGATTCAACCTCGACCGGCATTCGCGCAGTCGGAGATCAAGGAATGGAAACAGTATGCTGACCCTGTCCAGGCCGGCTTCTCCGTCGCCAAGCTGAATGAAGCCAGGCACTACGCCGACAGCGTAAGGTCCGCTGCGGTGATGGTTGTCTATCGCGGTCGTGTCGTCGCAGCATGGGGCGACATCAACCGCAAGCTCGGCCTGCATTCAGTTCGAAAGAGCCTGGTGAGTGCACTCTATGGTATAGCGGTAGCCGAAAAGAAAATCGATCTCGACGCCACGCTTGGACAGCTGGGGATCGATGAGCGTGAGCCGCTGACCGCCGCCGAGAAACAAGCCAAGGTACGGGACGTGATTTCTGCACGATCGGGTGTCTATCTGCCGGCAGCGTACGCAGGGTCGGAGCAGGGCACCGATCGGCCGGCACGCGGAGCCTACGCACCTGGAGCGCATTGGTTCTACAACAACTGGGACTTCAATGTCGCAGGTGTCATCTATCAGCAGCGCACAGGCGAGAAGCTGTAC